>NZ_JBNGOY010000041.1:0-55924 GCF_050589805.1 Carboxylicivirga fragile
TGTGGGGTAAATGTCTTTCGTTTCATAAATACAGTTCAAAATTAAAACTTTTTTGTCTACTCTTAAACTGTCCAGTTTTTGGGGAAGCTTACAAAAGGATAACCTCCTTTTCTTGGGCATTCTAATTTAAAACCCTAATCTTGTCATACATATTTATAAAAGAAGAAAATGAAGCAATTATTTAAGTGGGGAATTCTACTCGTACTAAGCATTGCAATAGCAATTTTAATTATTCTTAAATTCTATCCCGACCTGGTTCAAAAGCCAATCATGGTAGAACTAAGTACTAGTGAAGAATTAATAAGCGATGGACCTTATTTATTCTTTAATGGGGATAGTGTTAGTGTTGAGTGGGTTGAAAATAGCTCAAAAAAACAAGTCTCTATTTTACAATCTAAACCAATACATATCACTCGAGGCCCAAATTTCAAATTTAAAACCGCTGAAATAAATAGTTTAATTACGAAGTCAGAATCAAACTTTAATAAGGTACAAAACATTGCAGTGTTAAGCGATATTCATGGCCAATACGATTTGTACATCGAACTTATGCTTGCCAATAAACTAATCGATAAGGAACTTAATTGGAATTATAAAGATGGTCATCTTGTAATTATTGGTGATGCCTTTGACCGCGGCGACAAGGTTAACGAAACCCTATGGCATATCATTAAACTTTCACAACAAGCAAGTAAGCAAGGTGGAAAGGTTCATTACTTATTAGGCAACCATGATGTTATGGTTCTTAATGGCGACTTAAGATATATTCATGATGACTATAAGTTGACAGAACGATTGTTGAATAGGCCGTACGACGAATTATATGGTACGGACAGTTGGATAGGTCAATGGCTTAGACAACAGCCTGTAGCCATACAAATTAACGACATCGTATTCAATCATGCCGGTTTATCACCTGAGCTTATGCGAGCAGGATTAAGCATTAATGATATCAATACCACATTTGCCGAATCCATTATTGATAACAAAAGAGACAGTATCAGAGCCAATCCTGATTTATCCCTATTAGCGCGATCAAAAGGTCCAATCTGGTACAGAGGTTATTTTCGCGACACAACCTTAACTACAGTTCAAGTTGATAGTGTGTTAACTCATTTCAACGCCAATCGTATTGTTGTTGGACATACGTCTATGGATAAAGTAGAACACTATTTCGACACGAAAGTAATTGCAGCTGACACAAGTATTAAAAATGGTGAAAATGGTGAAATTTTATTCATTGAGAATGGCCAATGGTATAGAGGCAACTTACTAGGTGAGCGAAAGCTTATATGGTAAAAAAATAGAACATGTTTCTGAAAATATAAAAGTCGATTTTTCAATTGAAAAATCGGCTTTTATATTATGTATCACAATATAGTTTAAAAAATTGCCTCAGCTACTTTCCTAGTGCTATTGGTAGCCATCATTGTGTAGAAGTGCAAGAGTGGCACTCCCCTATCCATAAGCTCCTTAGATTGTTGGATACACCATTCTACCCCAACTTGCTTCACCTCATCATTATCCTTACACTTACGAATTTCATGAGCAAAAGCTTCAGGAATATCCACATGAAATATTTTGGGTAAAACGGTAAGCTGATTCATCAAAGTAATTGGTTTCAAACCGGGAATAATAGGCACTTTAATACCAATGGCACGACATCGATCCACAAAATCGAAATACTTAGCATTGTCAAAAAACATTTGCGTAACAATATACTCGGCTCCGGCATCCACTTTTTTCTTTAACCAAAACAAGTCCGAATCCAAATTGGGAGCTTCTTCATGCTTTTCAGGATAGCCAGCTACTCCATAACCAAATGGCGTTTCAAAGGCATCGAGCAAAGTACCATCTAAAAACTGGCCAGTATTTAACTCGTTCACCTGATGAACCAAATCGATGGCATAGTTATTTCCTTCTTCTTCTGGCTTAAAATATTTATCGCGATGGGCATTATCACCACGCAATAAAAGCACGTCATGAATACCAAGGAAGTTAAGGTCGATTAAAGCATATTCCGTTTCACTTTTGGTAAAACCACTACATATAATATGAGGCACTACTTTAATACCATAGCGATGCTGAATGGAAGCTGCTACAGCAACTGTTCCAGGTCGTTTTCGCGCCACACGACGTTCAAACAAACCGCTTTTAACATCCTTGTAAACCATTTCATCGCGATGCGAAGTAATATTGATATAAAGCGGATTAAACTCCTTTAATTGATCTATGGTGTAAAATACCTTATCAATGCTGTTGCCCTTTAAGGGCGGTAATAATTCAAATGAAAAAGCTGTTTTGTCTTCTGCTTTTATAAGATCAGCTACACTCATGTATTCTACTATTTATAATCTAAATTCAAAGGAATCCATTTTTCAACATCCTCAACCGATGTGTTTTTACGAGTCGCTAGTTCATCCACCTGATCTTTACCAATCTTACCAATTCCAAAGTAAATAGCATCGGGATGGGCGAAATAAACACCGCTTACCGATGCATTTGGCAACATGCTAAAATGCTCGGTTAAAGTAATGTCAGAATTATCTTCTGCCTGCAGTAAATCAAACAATAGGCGCTTCTCGCTGTGATCGGGACATGCAGGATAACCCAAGGCCGGACGAATACCTCTGTAACGTTCGCGAATAAGGTTCTCATGATCAATCTCTTCGTCAGGTGCATAACCCCAAAACTCGGTACGAACCCTGTAATGCAACAATTCGGCAAAAGCTTCGGCCAAACGATCAGCCAATGACTTCAACAGGATACTACTGTAATCGTCATGATCAGCTTCAAACTTTTCAATCCACTTTTCGATACCAATGCCAGCCGTAACAGCGAACCCACCTAAATGATCGAAACGACCACTTTCCTTAGGCGCCACATAATCGCTTAAGCAATGGAAGGTTTCCTTACCAGGTTTATCTTGCTGCTCTCGTATATGATGGAAAGTTGTAACAACTTCCTGTCTTGATTGATCTGAATAGATCTCAATATCATCACCTACGCTATTGGCAGGAAAAATACCAAATACTGCATTGGCTTGCAACATCTTATCTTTCTCGATACGATCCAGCATATTTTGCGAATCGGTATACAATTTCAATGCTTCTTCAGCTTTAGCACGTGCATCTTCCGACTTATATCGTGCTAACCAAGCTTCTTTTGAAGCATCGTCAGTCACTTTATCCATACCATCGTAATTGCCAGTTAAGCGCCATGCCTGGTAAAAGAAGGTCCAATCGATGAACTTACGTATTTCATGAATCGGATAGTCTTCGAGCACACGAACACCTATTTCAGCTGGAAGTGGAGTAATGGTATTGCTCCAATCAATTTGATGCTTCTTTTTTCGGGCTTCTTCAATTGGTAGTAGTTTCACTTGCTTCTTGTTTAAATTGCGTTCGCGCAACCCTTCATATTCGTTACGAATATTCTCAACAAAATTGTCCTTCTCCTTCTTCGACAACAAGGCACTTACTACCTGAACACTTTTGGAGGCATCCTTAACATGAATGACTGGATTACTATAATTAGGTTCAATTTTAACAGCTGTATGAATTTTTGATGTTGTAGCACCACCGATCAATAATGGCAACTTCATCTCTCTTTTTTCCATTTCACGCCCCACACTTACCATCTCCTCCAACGATGGCGTAATCAAACCGCTTAATCCAATTATATCAACATCGTGTTCTACGGCTTCCTTCAGAATTTTATCGGTTGGTACCATCACACCAAGATCAATAACTTCATAGTTATTGCAAGCTAAAATAACCCCAACAATATTTTTACCAATATCATGAACATCACCTTTTACGGTGGCCATTAATATTTTACCTGCTGACGATCCTCCCGAACCTGCGGCTTCTTTTTCAGCTTCGATATAAGGTTGTAGAATGGCTACTGCTTTTTTCATGACACGCGCTGTTTTTACAACCTGTGGTAAAAACATCTTGCCTGAGCCAAATAAATCACCAACCACATTCATGCCATCCATTAATGGACCTTCAATTATATCGAGCGAAAACTCATATTTTTCACGCGCCTCAATCAAATCTTCGTCTAGAAAATCAGGAAAACCTTTCACCAAGCAATAAGATAAGCGTTCTTCCAAATTGCCTTCGCGCCACTTTAAACGATTGTCTTCTTTGCCTTCTACTTTCTGATCTTTAAGATTCTCAGCAAACTCAATTAGACGTTCGGTTGCATCTTCTCGTCTATTTAGAATAACATCCTCAACATGCTCTAATAAATCCTTAGGAATATCATCGTAAATCTGGAGCATTCCAGGATTCACGATACCCATATCCATACCAACTTGAATAGCATGGTATAGAAAGGCCGAATGCATAGCTTCTCGCACAACATTGTTTCCTCTAAAAGAGAAAGATAAGTTACTTACACCTCCACTCACCTTGGCGTATGGTAGGTTCTCTTTTATCCATTTAGTAGACTTGATAAAATCGACACCGTAATTATTATGCTCCTCAATTCCAGTAGCAATCGCCAAAATATTTGGATCGAAAATGATGTCCTCAGGTGGAAATTTAACAGTTTCTGTCAATATCTTATAAGCTCTTGAGCAGATTTCTTTACGTCGCTCAAAGGTATCGGCTTGTCCTTTTTCATCAAAGGCCATCACCACAACAGCTGCTCCGTATTGCTTTATTTTTGAAGCTTGTTCAACAAAAGGAGCTTCTCCTTCTTTCAAACTAATTGAATTAACGACTGCCTTACCTTGTAAACATTTCAATCCGGCCTCAAGCACTTCCCATTTCGAACTATCGACCATTACTGGAAGCTTTGAAATATCAGGTTCAGATCCCATCAGGTTTAGGAAAGTAACCATCTCTTTTTTGGCATCTAACATGGCATCATCCATGTTAACGTCAATTATTTGAGCGCCACCCTCAACCTGATCGCGGGCAATATTAAGAGCCTCCTCGTATTTTTCTTCACGAATAAGACGGGCAAACTTACGCGAACCCGCTACGTTTGTTCGTTCACCTACATTAATAAAATTAAGCTCTTTCGAAAATGTTAATCCTTCGAGACCACTTAAACGGGTTACATGGTCAACTTCAGCTTCCTTATGAACTTGCGCCTCCTCAATCATTTTTGCAAACTCACGAATATGGTCAGGTGTGGTGCCGCAACAACCACCAATAATATTCACCAAACCATTATCGAGATATTCTTTTACCTGTGGCGCCATTTGATGTGGCGTTTCATCGTACTCCCCAAATTGATTTGGTAAACCAGCATTAGGATAAGCACTAATCTTGAAAGGTGCCCTTTTTCCTAACTCCTCAATGTAAGGGCGCAGATCGTTGGCTCCAAATGAGCAATTTAATCCTACCGATAACAGGTCAACATGAGACACTGAATTCAAAAAGGCTTCCATGGTCTGACCAGAAAGGGTTCTTCCGCTGGCATCAGCCACAGTAGCCGAAACCATAACAGGCATTTTTTCAATACCTTTTGCTTTTAATCCTTCATCAATCGCAAATAAGGCAGCCTTAGCATTTAAGGTATCAAAAATGGTCTCAACCAAAAATAAATCGACGCCTCCATCCAATAATCCATGTACCTGTTCAAGGTATGAATCCTTAAGATCATCAAACGAAACTGCTCTAAAACCAGGATTATTAACATCAGGCGATAATGATGCCGTTTTATTAGTCGGCCCTATAGCACCAGCAACGAAACGTGGTTTTTCGTCGGTACTTATGGCTTCTGCCGCTTCACGAGCTATTATCGCACTCTGTTTATTTAACTGAAGTACTACATCTTCCATGGCATAATCGGCCTGCGAAATTGATGTGGCATTAAACGTGTTTGTTTCAATTATATCTGATCCAGCTTCTAAATATTGGGTGTGAATACCCTTGATTATTTCAGGCTGAGTAATAGATAGCAGGTCATTATTTCCCTTTAAAGGCGAGGAATGATTCTTAAAACGATCCGTTCTAAAGTCTTCTTCTTCAAGCTTATGGTTTTGAATGAGACTTCCCATGGCGCCATCCAAAAGAAGTACCCTATCCTTTAAAACTTTATACAACAATTCTGTTCGATTCATGTCGCGTCGTAAAATAATATATGGTTAATGTTTTTATGGTTCTTACACTTTAACCTCCCTCGATAGCTATCGGGTTAGCAAAAGATGGTTATCGCTAATAACATATGAAATGGTCAAAAGTTAGAAGCTTTTAGCAAAATTAAGAATAAATAAGTAATGATGGATGTAAGTGCTCATTTTTAATGAGGTTCACAATAAATATCAGACTAATTGCGAAAATATAGTTGCACCTTACCTAACTATATAATGTTGTAAATATCTCCTTACACTTTTTCTCCTATTACCGGAGTTAATTGAGTTTGTTTTTTCCAGTGATTTTTTCTGCTAATCCCATATAAAAATAATTTGCTCATAGGGTAACTAAATTCTACATTATTGGCGTAATCAAAACTTAATTCTCTATATAAATCAGTTGATTCTTTTTTTACACTATTTATAGCTTCAGTATATGCAGAAGGACCTGTCATTTGATGCGTATTGTAAGGATATTTATTCTCTTTGAGGTTACGAATTACAATATCTAATGTTTTTTCCAAAAACACATGCTCTGGTTCATAAAACAAAGCATACTGTACGTAAAACTTTAAATTGCCTTCCAACGTTATGACTGCCTTATCAGAGGGTAAAATAAATTCACCTATAGGCCTAGTGATCCTGCTATCGATATCAAGGTAAATTCCACCTTTTCTATAGAGAATGGCATAACGAAAAAAATCAGCCATAGCCGCCCCAATATTAATCTTCTTAAACAAGGTATATATGTCATTACCAAATTCATCTAGAATAAAAGCATCAATTCTGTCATCATCGTAGAATTGATAATCATAATCTGGATTCCTCTTTTTTAACTGACGAATATGCCATTTAGTAATTAAAGGGAGCTTATCTGTTTTAAAAGTTTGAATAATCGTCTTTGGAATTGCCATCTCACAGATTAATTAAATTCAGCATAAAAATATAAAATTTCCTTTATCTTTTACAGCTTTAGCACTAATGGATGTTAATACTAAAAAAATAAGAAGAAAATTTTAAATTTATCAGCTTGTCTCGGAGCTAGACTAAAAAAATTATCCTCTAACAATAGAAGATAAAATATTATTAAATCTTTATGGAAAACAAATCTGCAATATCATCGATGCCATGGAAAATTGCGAAAGTCGCACTCATCAATTAGGATGAACTGATGCAGCTAAAAACTTAAAGCAATTTCACTAGGTAGGTTAATTATAATTCATAAATTTGTCCACTAAATTGTACTTTTAACAAATTATACCTCTCAAAATAAATCGGTATTTTTGCTTTTATACTAAACGAAAATCTTGAAATATTATAATGAGCAAAAAAATCCTTGTTACAGAACCATTAATGCCATCTTTAGATAATTTCAATAATTATCTACATGAGATTTGGCAGAACAAATGGCTAACAAATAATGGCTCTTTCCATAAAAGATTAGAAAAAAAACTAGCTGATTACCTTGATGTCCCCAACCTGTCTCTCTTTACAAATGGCACTTTAGCTCTTCAAACAGCGTTGCAAGTTTTAGATATAAAAGGTGAGGTTATTACCACACCTTATACATTTGTGGCAACTTCAACGTCTCTGATATGGAATAATGTTAAACCTGTTTTTGTTGATATTGATCCTGTCTGGTGTAATATGGACTGCGACAAGATTGAGGAAGCTATTACTGAGAATACAACTGCGATATTACCGGTACACGTTTACGGAAATCCCTGCGACAATTCGAAAATTCAGAGCATTGCTGATAAGCATGGACTAAAAGTCATTTACGATGCTGCTCATGCTTTTGGAATTAAACAGAATGGACAATCAATTCTAAACTGGGGGGATCTTTCCATATTAAGTTTTCATGCAACCAAAACATTCTCCACCATCGAAGGAGGAGCTATTGTTTGTCATGACAAAGCAACCAAGAAAAAAATTGATCTTCTCAAGAACTTTGGTTTCAACGGTGAAACCGAGGTTATTGCAGCCGGCATCAATGGTAAAATGAATGAAGTACAGGCTGCTTATGGCTTAGCGGCACTTGATATAATTGATAGTGCCATCTCCCAACGTAAAAAAATTAGCCTACTTTATCAAAAGCAACTTGCAGGAATTAATGGTATTCAGATGATGCCAAATCCAGAGGGAGTAGATCACAACTATTCTTACTTCCCAATATTCGTGAATCAGGATAAATATGGCAAAAGTCGCGATGAATTATACCTACATTTAAAACAGAATGAAGTCTTTGGTCGTCGGTATTTCTACCCACTACTAACCGACTTTGAACCCTTTAATCAACATCCATCTGATCATTTAAGTATTGCCAAAACCATGGCTAATCAAGTGATATGTTTACCTTTGCACCACAACATGAAGGAGGAACAAGTTGAATATATTGTTTCTCTAATTAAAGCATAGTACATTCATACGATGAAGAAACTAGTAATATTGGGAGGAAGTGGCATTGGTATGTTAGCAGCATCCATTGCCTGCGATTTAGGAGAATATGAAGTATTAGGTTTCTTAAACGACATTGAACCTATTGGAAGTGAAATAGGAAAATTTAAAAAATATAAGGTAATTGGCACAAGTAAAGATGTGAGCCAGTTTTTACAAAGAAAAGACGTCTTGTTTTTTGTTGCATACGTTGGAATGAAAAATGAAAAAAAGGTATACAACAAACTGCTATCACTCAATATCCCTTCCAATCGTTTTGCTACATTAATTCATCCCTCCGCCATTATACCAAAAGACTTTTGTAAAATTGGAAATGGCGTATTAATAGCTCCACTGGCACAGCTTGGCCCCGATACAGTAGTTGAAGACAATTGTATTATGCTGGCAAATTCTTATTTAGCTCATGACAGTACTTTAAAAAGGTTTGCACACCTTGCAGCTAATGCTGTTGTTGGAGCCAATGTTACTGTAGGATTAGCCTGTCACATCGGATTAAATGCAACAATCCGTGAAAAAACAACAATTGGAAACTTCTCTTTAGTTGGAAGTGGCTCAATGGTATTAGAAGATATTGAAGAAGGTACAATTGTTGCTGGAAATCCTTCAAAAAAATTAACTTAGAATGGATAGTGTTTGGAAAGCCTTTAATGAGCGATTTGAACCGAAAGAGGAATATTTAGGGACGGACAAAGAAGTTAATAATTCATGTCCATTAGTTTCGGTGGTTGTTCCAACTTATCGGCACGAAAAATTTATTGACGAATGCATAAATAGTATTATCAGTCAAAAAACTAACTTTTCTTTTGAGATAATAATAGGTGAAGATGGTTCAGATGATGATACCTTGGCTATCTGTAAAAAATATGCAGAAAAGCACACCAATCTTATACGCTTATTCATCCGAGATAGAAATACATCTAACTATTTGGAAGGTAACAAAACACTATTCCGTTTTAATAACGCATGGTGCAGAGAGTCAGCAAGAGGTAAATATATAGCCATGTGCGAAGGAGATGACTATTGGACAGATTCCTTAAAACTTCAAAAACAGGCTGACTTCTTAGAAAGTAATCCAGACTATACACTTTGTTTTCATGCTGCAGATGTATTTTTGCAAAAGGAACACAGAATTACAAAAGATACTATAACGAAGGTTCCTAGTGAGTCGACCAGTATTTCTCATTTAATTGTTAGAGGTAACTATATTCACACACCTACAGTTATGCATAGGCGTGAAAATGTTGTTTCACCACCTCCTGAGTTTTTCTACTCCATAGTAGGTGATTATTTCCTTAACATGCTGAGCGCCGAAAAGGGTCTAATAAAATACTTACCAGAAACCATGGCGATATACAGAATTCATTCTGGAGGAGTTTGGTCAACAAAGGCTGAAAAATCAAGAATGATTGAATGGATTAAATTACTTATAGCCTTATTAAGATACTTTTCAAGACAAAGAAATGATAAAATAACAAAACAAATTGCAAATAAAATTAAGCAGCAACAAAAGCATTTCATTATAAATGAACTAAAATCGAGCACTGGCAGGATTAGTTATTTTTATGTTGATAAGACATATAATAAGAACTGGTCATTAAAAATAAGCAGGTACCGTTTTTTAAGATCCAAGCTCTCATATCTATTTAAAAAAGTAAAATCAATTCACAGCTAGAAAAATCGGCTATACTTGGATTATTAATAACACATAACTGGTTAAATTAGTATTGATAAAATGCAAAAATACCTGAATCGGAAAGTTTCCATAGCCATCTGCACTTACAATGGTGAAAAATACATTGAAGATCAATTACACTCAATTCTAAGTCAAAGCTATAAAAACATAGAAGTTTTAGTTGTAGATGATTGCTCAACTGACACAACTATCGAGATATGTGAATCGATTGCAAAGAAAGATTCAAGACTTAGGGTTTATAGCAATGAAATAAATGTAGGTTATAACTCCAATTTTTATCGTGCTATTGATCTATGTAAGGGCGAATACATTGCGCTTTCTGATCAGGATGACATATGGGTTGAGAACAAAATTGAAAAAATGCTTTCAGAATGGGAAGAAGATACAATTCTGATGCATCATGCTGTTCAATGGTTTGACAAGTTTCCCTTACCAAGTTTAACTATAAATAAAAAGCGAAACGCAAGCAAATGCGATAATAGCAAATATCTGCTTATGGGTAATTACATTACCGGCTGCACAATTATGATGCATAAAAAGCTATTTGAACTAGCTTCACCATTTCCAAAAAACACGCTATATGACTGGTGGTTAGGCCTCGTAGCTTATTATAATGGGAAAGTACAATTCATTAACCAACCTTTAATCTATCAACGCAGTCACGAAGAGAGCTCTTTCTTCGGAAAAAAACGTACTAATGCTGATAATTTGAATATTCAAATTTCATTTTTAGAAAGCATGCTTGAACATAATGCTCTCAATCAGGAAGATCAACATTTCGCCAAAAAAACCATTTTAGCATACAAAGAGGTTCTGCATAAGAAATTCTCACTTTATACTTTCGTGTGGTTTTTTAAAAACAGGAAGTATAAGTTTTGGTACAAAAACTATAAGCTACCATTTTTATCAAGGCTTATTGAATGTATTAAAATTGCTAAAAAGAAATAAACTATGATAGAAGAACCTGTTCCAGCTTTCCTACAGTTTGATCCATCGAGAAGTTCTTTAAAACCTTCTGACTCTCATCTAATATTCGTTGATTAGACGCATCGTTATTCAGCGCTTCAGCTATTTTCAAGGCTAGCTCATTTTCATCTCCAACTATACACAGATAACCAGCTTTACCATTTGCAAGTAGCTCTTTAACTCCTGTTTCGCATTGGGTTGCCACTATCTTTTTTCCCAATACTAATGCTTCAACCACAACGGTTGGTAAACCTTCAAAAAATGAGGCATGTACGAAAAGAGAGGCATTTTTTATCCAACAAAAAGGATTTTCTTCGAAGCCCCTAAAGTCAACATGGTTTTCAATAGCAAGTTCCCTGCAAAGCTCACTATACCTTTGCAGGTCACGTCCTTTTCCTAATATTATTAACCGCATATTAACCGCATATTTCTCTCTTGCAATTGCATATGCCTTAAGCAGAGTTAAATAATCCTTTTGACTTTGATCAAGGCGACCAATTGATAAGATGTAGGGTTGCTGATCAATACTGACTTCCTCACCTTCAAGCGATCGTTTAATTACATGCTCCTGATCAATGTAATTGTAGATTCTTACTGTCTTATTTTTTTCATTAGGATAAAAACCTTCAAACTGATCACGCATCTCATCTGCAATAGTTATGACCTTATCATAGGTGTTCAAAGATTTCACCAGTTCAAGGTTTTTCTTACTGTTAAATCTATTGAGATGATTTAAACTAAAATGACAATATATCATTTTTCGAACATTAAAAAATAATCCAGGCCATTTCATTAAACACATCCCATAATCAACAACAATATCACAATCCTTTATAATACTTCGTATTGAATTATAAAAAACTACACGTCTAAAATTAACCAGAAATATCTCTTCTATGAATTTAAGGTATAAAGGTAAGCGCCCTTGAAGACGCTTTGATCGAAGCTTGTTCAAAAATTTACTTCCCACAACATACTTAACTTCGACATCATTTGGCACAGTGGTCAAAAGGGTTTCCTGACCGACAGTGTGGTATAAGATGATTAATCGAATTCTAAATTTGCTTCTATCAAGCTTTCTAAGAATCTGTATTAAGGTGGTTTCAATTCCTCCTGTCAGAAAAGTAGCACAATAAAAATCAATTCTCTTCTTTGTCATTACATAAACCTTTTTGTGCCCTAACAGCCTCAGAGATTATAACTTCATTAAGTATATTGTCATTTTCGAGCAAACTGCTTCTTTCTGCTTCAGGATGATATAAATGATAACAAATTGAAATACATTTAAAATTAATTCGTCTAACTCCGGCATGCATCATTCGTGCCGCCATATCACTATCTTCTCTACCCCATCCTGTAAAACGCTCATCAAAACCATTAACATGTAACAAGTCCTTTTTCCAAAAGCCCATATTAGCACCTTTAACACTTCTGGTTGGTGATTGAGAACCTTTTACCAGTTTATAAAGTCCAGGAAAACTCAATCCATTAAAGCGATTCTTTATACCTTTATGCCATATATTCACCTTGCATTCTTTCTTATCCAACAGTTCTTTAGTATACTCTTCGGGTAATAATACCCGGCTACCCATCATGTAACTACCCAACTGAATATGTGTATAATATCCTTTTATAAACCCTCGATGTAATATAATATCCCCATCAATAAAGATAACAAAGTCGCCACTTGCTTTTTTTATTCCTTCATTTCTACTTTTTGCCAATCGAAATCCCTTATCTTCAATCCAAGAATGAATCAGAGGAATTGTGAATCGATCCTTATAACTATCAATTAAGACTTTAGTTTCATTACCAGAACCATCATCAGCAATTATCACCTCTTTGGGCATAACAGATTGCTTCAATACACTTTTTAGAACCAAATCCAGTGTATCTGGGCGATTATAAGTTGAAATAATTAAAGAGATGGTGTGCATAAGGTATTTTTATTCCGTAAATTTAATAAAATGGTAGAAACTTATCTACTTGTACTTTTTTTAACCTTGGTACTTCTTCATTTAAAGCACTACCATTAATTACCTGTTCGTATTTCTGCAAGTATGATTGCGCCATTACTTTTGAATTAAAAATATCTCTAGCGTATTCGTGACAACGCTTAACCGAAAATTGTGAAATATTCCGTACAGCATCTGTCAGTTCAAGCGATTTAGCGGATAAAAAACCAACATCTTTGTTTATCAACTCAGGCAAAGAACCATATGGAGTTCCTATTACGGGGCATCCAAAATATAAACTTTCGGTCAATGCTAAACCAAAAGGCTCATGCCAACGCACTGGAAAAACCAATCCATTAGAGCTATCCATGATAGCACTTTTACGCACATTATCAACCATTCCAGCAAACTTAACAGAAGGATATGGGGTAAAACGAAAACCCATTTTTAGGTTTAATCGATTTCCTCCCATAACAGTTAATTTTTCACCTGCAGCACGTACTATGTTAATTGCGCCAGTAACATTTTTAAGACGCCAAGATGCCTTACCTAAAAAATGAAAATATGATTTATCCTTTACTAATGTGGGCTTTGGATAAGCATCCCAATTCAGGCCATTATACACAAACTGATTTGAGCCATGCCTATTTGCATGATCTCTTGAAACAAAGATAGTATTCCGATTAAACTGGTATTCTTCATCATTCGTATTACCATGCTGAGTAACAACATGTGGTTTATCAAAAGTTTCAGAAGACTGGTAATTTAAGTGAACAATATCTATTTCTTCAGGAATTTGCTCACTTAATGAACGCTCCTTATCAAACGTTAAAACTTTCGCAAACGAGCATGAAGAACCTTCATTGACCATATACGTTATTGCGTGGCCTAACTTAGTTAATTCCGAACCAAGATCCCATATAACTCTTTCTATTCCACCATACAAATGGGCTGGAATAATCGAACTACTTACAATTAGAATATTCATACAAGCTTATTTTTTAATAAGTTCGTAATTCTTAAAATTGAAAATACCATTCGGGAAAAACAATTTTTCCAGAGCTGTTAAAAAGCGATATTTTGGTTTTTCGTGCTTATGAGTAGGTTTACGATTAAGTTGTTTAGAATAATTTAGTTCATCAGTCCAATCAAAAGAAGCTATTTTCTCTTTCATAACAGGAGGATGTTCGCCACTCCATTCAGGAATCAAATTCATGGCACCAAAATCAATAGCGGAAATCACTTCCATATCCGCTTCTTTGATGTTATCATCTTTGTAGCAGCTTTGAAAATGCGAGGTTTTCTTAGCCATTAACTTAGGTGGGCGAACCCAGCCATAATGATATATATTGGCATTTACCAAAGCTACATTAAGTTTCCGAGTCCCTTCCTTACTTAAATACTTTTCTTTTTCAAAGGCGTCTATTACCCTAAAACTCTGAGCATCACGCCACGAGTGAATTTCCGACTTGTTACGGACGATGCGGATTTCTTTTCGGTACCATCCATGGTTCTGCGTAAAAGCATGTTTATAATCGCCCCAAAAATGTATGTAATCAAACAGTAAACCTTCTACTTCCTCATCTTTTAAATGATGTTCACAACTTTGTCTGATAGCAGCATGATCTTTTTCATGAATTACCTCATCTGCCTGTAAGTATAGCAACCAATCTCCGGTACAATGCGACTTTGCAACATCAGTTTGCTGTGCCAATATGGAACCATGCGGATACTCTTTGACATCCCAAACCGTATCTACAACTTTAATCTTCGGGCTATTTATTTCTTCAATTACCTTCAATGTATTATCCCCTTTGTCACAGTCGCCCAGAGCAATAATATATTCATCAACCAATGGCAATATTGATAATATTGACTCACGAATCGGGTAATATAGTTTACCCGCATTCTTTACCATTGTAAATCCTGAAATCTTCATTTATAATGTTTTATGCTATTCATTATTTGTTTCAGAAGAGTAAACTATCGCGACAATACTTCCTGATAATAGTTTAATAACTCCTGTGTTACTTGTTCTTCCCTAAACTTTAAAGCTTGCTGTTTTCCTTCCTGAGCCATTTGTTCCCTTAGTTGACTATCGGAAATAACCGTTTTTAATATTGATCCTAATTCTTCAATATTACCATATTCAGCATATTTTGCAGCCGCACCACCAACCTCAGGGAAACAACTTCCTTTTGAGGTTATCACCGGGGTTCCTGAATTTAAGCTTTCTAAAATTGGAATACCAAAGCCCTCAAACAAAGATGGGTAGGTGAAAGCCGTAGCCATTTGATACATGGCCGGCAGTTCTTCTGTTTCTACATTATGTAGAAAAATGGCCTTTGAATCTAGATTATTATCCGTCACAAACTTCTTTATTGTATTAAGATAATTGGTTGCGCGCCCAACGGCAACAACAGGCATGTCAATATTAGCAAAGGCAAGAGCTTGGAAAACGCCTAATAAATTTTTACGTGGTTCAATTGTTCCCACATAAAGAATGAACGATTCGGGTAAATTATATTTTTTTCGAACTTGCGCCTTTATTTCACTTGAGGCATCTGAATAATAAATCTGATTACACCCTTGATAAATTATTTTTATACGATCAGGATCGGTGCCAAAATATTGCACAATATCGTCCTTTGATTGTTGACTAATGGCGATGATTCCATCGGCATGTTTTAAGGCATATGCATACTTTCGTTTAAAAATAGCTCGATATATGCGATCATAAAGTTCTGGGAAGCGCATAAAAATAGCATCGTGCATAGTTACCACCGAGGTTGCTTTAGTTTTACTAATACCCACTGGTAACTCATGACTTAAACCATGATAAATATCCAATTTCTGACGATCAATATCCTTCGTCATTCGGTTGGCACGCCAAATACTGGGTAGTTTTTTATCAAGTATTCCTCTTGGTAACACTACTTCACTATTTTGCAAACCTTTAAAATCTATTCCTTTCTCATCTCTCAATTTGTATAAAACATACTCGTGTTCTGGATGTAATTTTGTTAAAGCATCAATATACCAGCGACTATAATTACCCAGACCACTTCGATTAAAAAAAGCACGTTTGGCATCAAATCCTATTCTCATAGTCGAAAAATATTAAGCTTAAACTCAATAAGAGAGAATTAAAGCTAATAAAAATTAAACACTTAAAATTTCGATATTCAACATTACCACAAATAACGATCAATATGCATTACAAAGGTAAAAAGAAATATAAACCAAAAATTGCATCTCTTCAAAAATTAATATTTCAAGCCTAAAAAAGAGCGGCTTAATGCATAATAAAAAACATTATTTATACAAAAAGTCGTAATACAGACAAAAAAAAGATCAAAGTATCAAATAATATCAGATTAAAGCGTTTATTTTGTAACAAATCTTACCAAACACTAATGTCTAAATTATTAGTGTATAAATAAGTTTGACTAGTTAAAATAGATAAATTTAAATGAAACTTCTGTTAATTAATTCCATTGGTCGCACCAAATGGGGTGGAGGTGAAAAATGGATGATTATGGCCGCTAAAAATCTTAGTGCAAAAGGTCATGATGTCTCCATTGTTTGCACTCCCAACTCAATTGTTGAAATGGAAAGCAAAGCAGAGGGCATTCGTGTTTTTCCAATTAAAATTAATTCAGACTTTAGCTTATCAGGGTACGTAAAGCTGAAGCGCCTAATTGTTTCAAAGGGTATCGATGCAGTTATCGGTTGTCAAAATAGAGATGCTCGAATTGCTGGATTTATTTCAAAATACCATGCTAAAAACAAAGTATTAGTAATTAGCAGACAGGGCGTGCAATTAATGCACAATTCCATTAAATACAAACTGACTTTTATACCATTTTGCGATGGCATACTAACAAATACAATTTCGATAAAAAAGGAATACGACAGTTATGGTTGGTGGAGGGACGAATTTGTTAAAGTTATTTATAATGGTGTTGAAGCACTGGAAAACAATAGCCCACCCTATAATTACGCCCAACATCTGCCTAAGGATGAAAAAAATCCTGTTATTATATTATCCACTGGCCGTATAACCAAGCAAAAAGGATTTAAATATTTGATTTCCGCAGCTCAGAAAATCGTTGAAGAACAATCAAATGTTTATTTTTTCATTGCAGGAAAAGGCAAGTTAGAGAATGAATTAAAATCTCAAATTCATAAACTAAAATTAGATAAGCACGTTTTTCTCTTAGGTTTTCAAAAAGACATTCCATCCTTGCTTAAAGGAGCTAGTTTATTTGTATTACCATCTTTGTATGAAGGCATGCCAAATTCAGTTATGGAAGCCATGGCTTATGGTTTGCCAGTAATTAGCACTAATGTTAACGGTGTTAGTGAACTTATGCAAGACTCCATTCATGGTAATATTATTCCTTCTTCAAATACAGAGAGTATTGTCAATAGTATTCAAAACATGATTGAGAAAGATAATTTTCAAGAAATTGGGGAGTTAGGAAAAAAGCATGTTGAGAAGCATTTTACCGTTCAGAAAATGGCTGATAATCTGGAAGCTTATCTAATTTCGGGATGTGATAGAAAGCAAAAGTCGAATAACTAGTCATTAATTCAACACTTACTTTCTTGTTTACAATTACCTTATAAGTCAATATAATATGGTCAAACGTTTTTACCTCTTTCTAGTTAAAACCATCATTTTTTGGGTTTCATTCTTTGCCATTCATCGTTTCATATTTGTATTGTTTAATCTCTCTTATAGTGAAGAGAGTTCAGGCTTACAAATCTTTCTATCCTTCTTTCATGGAATGCGTATGGATGCATCTATAACAGGATATATGATGTTACTGCTCATTGTGATGCAATTAGTTTTATTACCAATACGAAGGCGCTTTTGTAAAAGCTGCATTCGTTTATTTAGCTATGTTTTTATTGTTCTATTTTCGGTGTTTTTATTGTCCGATACTTTTTTGTTCTCCTTTTGGGGTCGACATATTGACATTGAGGCTATTGGATTCTTAGAAACTCCATTGGTAGTACTTCTATCTCTTAAATGGCACGAGAGCATAGGATTCTTGGTAGCTGCTATTGTAGTATCCACAGTATTTATCGTTGCCTACAATAAAGTAATTAAGCAGAAGAGTAATAATGTAACCGAGAAAAAGCTAACGGTCAATAAAATACTAATTCAAATACCTGTGCTTCTTTTTCTTGGTGGATTAATGATAATCCCAATAAGAGGTGGTCTAGGCGTAGCTCCTCTTAATACAGGTGCCGCCTATTTCTCATCAGATAAATTTGCAAATCAATCTGCTTTAAATCCAATATGGAATTTAATGTATTCTCTCAAAAAACTAGATGCCACAAAGCGCCATTATAGTTTTATGACAGATGAGAAGGCTAATGCAATTTTTAAGGAACTGACAAGTGAATCTGGGGAGTTTGAACAGATTATTAATACACCAAAACCGAATGTTGTTGTAATATTGTTAGAAAGTTATGCGGCTCATATTATTGAGGAACTAGGTGGCTATTCGCTCACACCTAATTTTAGCAAGCTTTGTAAAGAAGGTGTGCTTTTTTCAAATATCTATGCGGCTTCAACACGCTCCGACAAAGGATTGGTTGCCACCATAGCGGGTTATCAAGTGCTCCCATCCTACTCCATTATTCGTCATCCGCATAAAACCGAATCATTATCTTTTTTGCCAAAAAAATTTAATGCCGCTGGATACCAAGATGTGATGTACATGTATGGTGGAGATATGGGATTTAAAAACATGAATTCTTTTGTAGTGCAGGCGGGATTTAAAAGAACCATATCAATGAATGATTTCCCAAGCGAATATCAAGGCGAAAAATGGGGTGTTCAAGATCATTATACATTCGATAGATTAGCCAAAGAAATGGAACAAGCTAAGCAGCCATTTTTCCATTTTTACTTTACACTAAGCAGTCACGAACCTTTTGATGTGCCTATGGAACGCGTTTTCGAAAACGATTACCATAACTCTGTTCATTACACCGATAGAGCTCTTGGTAATTTTATGAATGCTGTTAAAGAAAAGGGTTTATGGGATAATACCTTATTTATTCTATTGGCCGATCATGGACTTGGAGGACCAGATCGTTATACACATGATATGAAAGAACATAATCATATACCTATGCTTTGGACAGGTGGTGCCTTAAGTGTAAAGGATACGATTATAAATAAGGTCGGCAGTCAAACAGATATGGTCAAAACATTGTTATCACAAATAGACGTTGATAATTCAGGTTTCCCGTTTAGTAAAAACATTCTGGATAAGGGTGCTAAAAGTTTTGCCTTTTTTGATTTTCCTGATGGAATGGGAATAGTTGAAGACAGTTTGTATCAAGTTTACGATAATTCAATTGAGCGATTCATTCAAATGGAACACGCCAAGAACAAAACAGATAGTTTAAAAGCGAAAGCCTATTTACAGGTGCTTTCAACCGATCATAAAAACAGGTAAGATGAGTGCGAAAGAGTTAAAACGTTCGGATTTTGAAATCATGGCCCCCGTGGGTTCATACGAATCATTGCATGCTGCCATACAAGGTGGTGCCGATTCGGTATATCTTGGAATAGAGCAACTAAATATGCGTTCCAGATCATCCAATAATTTCTCGACTGAAGATCTAAGAAAGATTGTTGGCATTGCTAAAGAAAATGGCATAAAAACATATTTAACCGTTAATACGGTAATATTTAATGAGGAGCTAGCATTGATGCGTGAAATAATCGATGTTGCCAAAGACACTGGTGTTACAGCAGTTATTGCATCTGATCAGGCCGCCATTAATTATGCACATCAAAACGGTGTTGAAGTTCATATTTCAACCCAGGTAAATATCTCAAACATTGAAACGCTTAAATTCTATAGCAACTTTGCCGATGTTGTAGTACTGGCGCGTGAGCTTAATATGGATCAGGTAAAAGCAATTCATCAGGCCATTATTGAAGAAGATATTCGTGGGCCGAAAGGTGAATTAATTCAGATTGAGATGTTTGCTCATGGTGCCTTATGCATGGCTACGTCAGGAAAATGTTACATTAGTTTACATCAGCTCAATTCATCGGCCAATCGTGGTGGATGTTTGCAACCGTGCCGAAGAGGATATTCCGTAACTGAGAAAGAGTCGGGCATGGAAATGGATCTGGAGAACGAATACATTATGTCTCCAAAGGATTTAAAAACCATACATTTTGCCAATAAGATGATTGATGCAGGTGTTCGGGTTTTTAAAATTGAAGGACGAGCACGTTCAGCAGAATATGTTAAAACTGTTTCGGAATGTTATAACGAAGCCATCCTTGCTGTATTAGATGATTCATATAATCAAGAAAAAATAGACGTTTGGGACAAGCGACTTTCTGAAGTGTTTAACCGCGGATTCTGGGACGGCTACTACCTTGGGCAGAAACTTGGAGAGTGGAGTCACAGTTATGGATCAAAGGCAACCAAGAAGAAAACGTATATTGGTAAAGGCATGAATTACTTTCCTAAACTTAATGTTGCTGAGTTTTTGGTAGAAACGCATTCGTTAAAAATAGGTGACGAAATATTAATTACCGGTCCAACCACTGGCGTTATACAAATGAAGGTGGCTGAATTAAGAGTGGACCTTAAACCTGTGGAAGAAACCAAAAAAGGCGAACGTTTTAGTATGCCCGTAGAAGCAAAAATAAGACGCTCTGACAAACTTTATAAACTAACTGATACGCTTAACAATCAATAAATAGCAAAATGAAGGTAGCAGGTAACTTATTTAAAATGCGTAGCAGCATTAAAGATGATACAGTAAACTATCAATTGGTTTTAAAAGACTCTGTTGTTGAGATGAATGAATTAATCGGAAAATCACTTTCCCTGGAATTCAAAAATCAAATCAACTGTATTTCTTGTGGCAAAAAAACAGCTAAATCATTTGCTCAAGGGTTTTGTTATAATTGCTTTCAAACAGCACCCGAAGTTGAAGAGTGTGTGCTAAATCCCGAAAAATGCCGTGCCCACCTTGGAGAATCACGCGATCAAACATGGGCCGAAAAACACTGCCTGATACCTCACTATGTTTACCTTGCCATTGCCTCGGGTATTAAAGTAGGTGTTACCCGAAGTACGCAAATACCAACTAGATGGATTGATCAAGGAGCCTGGAAAGCTATAATAATTGCTGAAACACCCAACCGTCATATTGCTGGTGTTATCGAAAACTACCTGAAACAACATTATTCAGATAAAACAAATTGGCGTAGTATGTTGAAAAACGTATTGGCCAATGAGATTGATATAGAACTTGAAAAAGAAAAAGCACTCGCCTTATTACCAGCAGAATTACAAAAATATGCAAAAGAAGATTCTACCCCTTTGGAATTAGTATTTCCTGTGGATGCGTTTCCAACAAAACCTAACTCATTTACTTTCGATAAGGAAGCCAAGATTGAAGGAACTCTGAAAGGTATAAAAGGACAATACTTGATGTTTGATAACGATCGCGTGATTAATATTAGGCGACACAATGGCTACTTAGTTGAACTAGATACTGAGGATTAATTGATCACTATTTCATCAACAAATAGCCAACTTGGATTACCCGAAGCATAATGGTTATCGGGTAACAAACCTGAATTACCTAGGGTTATTTTCACAAACTGCCCCACAGCATTGCCTTTTAAACTCACAATGAGCTGTTCTTTTTTATTAACATCCGTTGATGGATCTAATATTTGCTTATCAAAAGGCTTATAGTTAATGCCATCATCCGAAATAGAAACTTCGATAAATGAAGGCGCAAGAACCCAACTTACAGCATCGTTTAATACTGAAATGTGTAAATCTTTGATTCTCGAGCGTCTTTCAAAATCAAATACAATATCCACATCGCCCCCTTGAATACCCAACCACGATTTATCATCAAGGTTTGATCTTCCCATCTCTGCGTCTGTAAGTAAGCTATAGTTATCCAAAGCGTACTTTCCTGATGGCTTAGGCGTTACAGATTGCACCTTATACTTCCTATCCAGCTTTTTTACAAAAGTTTTCGAAACCATTCCTGATGGATATTTTGTGTCGGAATAGGCATAGGCTTGAAGGATAGTTGTTTTTGTCAGCTCAATTGGGGCAATGTAAAACAAAGATGATGTGTCGGGGATTGAACTATCAGTTGTGTAAAAAATCTTTGCTGAATTACCACGAACCTTCACGGGTACAAACATTCTATCAAAAAACACTTGCTTGTCGCTCTCATAAACGGGCTCAGGCAAACTTGGTGTTAATTCTTTAGGTTCCGAAAGTTTACTTCGCGACTTTAGACTAAAAAGCAACTCCGCTTTTATCGGATAATGATCAGAAATAAAAACACTGTCCTTGTTCATCGGATAGGTTTCGAAATTAATCGTTGAAAATAGACTATTAACAAATATATGATCAATAATTACCTGATGTTTTACTGAGCCAAAACCATTAAATGTGCCTGGGAAGTTTACAGGTCCGTTTAAACTCTCATATCGGGCATCCCACATTGGGATGTAATTATTCCAATGCCCAGTAATGGTTTTGTACATTCGCTCATCGGGCTGAGCATTAAAATCTCCTAATAAAACTACTGGTGCTTTTCCGGCAAGTACTTTAATTTTCTCAAGTAATAGTGATGCACTTTGGTTACGGGCGTATTCACTCACATGACTCAAATGCGTATTAAAAACATAAAAAATGTAACCGCTTGACAAGTCCTTTAATTTAATCCATGTTACAATTCGAGGCAACATTGTCCCCCAACTTTTGCTACCAGGCTCATCCGGATTGTCAGACAACCAAAAATGTGAAGATGCTAATAATTCATACTTATTTCTATTGAAAAGTATCGGAGTCATTTCACCCTTGTTAATACCATCTGTTCTACCAGCAGCAACTGAAACATATTCTGGCATAAAAGCTCGGATATCCTCCAACTGATGTAATAAAACTTCCTGAAAACCGATCACATCTGGCGCCTCAGTCATTAAGAAATCCTGAACCAATGTTTTTCTATTCGACCAGCTATTAATACCATCCTCCGGATTATCGTATCGAATATTAAAACTCATTACATTAAGCGTACGGTCACCATTAGTGCATGCTCCGATGACTAAAAGTAAAAGAAGAAAGATATATAGACGTACGTTAAGCATTAAATAATAATATAGTTCTTGTCAATTTACCGATTAATAACAAAAAGGTTGCATTAGCAATGCTACTTTTGAACTTATTAAGATATAACCAAATACTAATACTTACACCAACTATTACATGGGTGCGGGTATTTTGTTGACAATATGATGTTATTCAACGACCATTGTTAAACCGCGAAATAAAGACACCTACTTATTTATTTAGTTGCATTTCAACCAAGGTATTGATTATGGAATAAATATACACTGCCATTAGTTTGGCCGTTCGGTTATCAGAATCGAATCGAGGAGAAACTTCTGCAATATCAAGGCTGCAAACCTTACCACTTCGGATTATTTGCTTTATCAATTCTAATACTATTTCCGGATCAAGTCCAAAGGGTTGTACTGCTGAAACTCCTGGGGCATGGGCGGCTGATAACACATCAGTACACACGGTTAAGTATATACTGTCTTGCTTTTTCACAAATGCTTCAATAAGCTCGCTTACATTTTGTAAATTCTCTCTTACTACATCTTTTGCCAAAATATATTCAGCACCGAACTCATCGGCTTTAGCAAACAAACTAGGCGTATTGGCATAAGTCTGGGGGCCTATACATAAATAAGAATAGTGTCTATTTTGTAATTGACATATTTGGTATATCTGATTAAACATAGTTCCTGATGAGCCCTTATCATTAACCGGACGTAGGTCGAGGTGTGCATCAAAATTGATAATGGCAGGTGTTTTATCCAAATCTATATTTAATAATCCTTTAAAGTGTCCTAGCGCTATCTCATGACCTCCGCCAAGCAAAATAGGAAAATAGCCGTTCTGTGTTAATTTACTAACAACAGTTGCCAACTCTTCCTGAGCTTCTTCCAATTGATTGCCGTCACACCAAACATCACCAGCATCATAAAGTGTTACCTTTGGATTAAAGTTGGCTGGCCAATTAGCCATTTCTTTTCTAATACTGGCAGGTCCGTTCTTTGCTCCCGGTCTTCCCAAATTCCTTGTTACCCCTTCGTCACAGCAAAACCCTAAAAAGCAAAAATTGACACTGTCTGCATCCTGTTTTTGAGCCTCAATATCAGATACATCAACAGGCATAATGACCTGATGCCAGCGAAAAGCACTTTTATCACTCTTACTGTCTACTCTACCTGCCCAATCTGTTCCTGATTTGTATGACATCTTCTGTTCTATTTAAAGATCAATTCTACTCACAAAGATGCAATAAAGCACAATCAAAAAATCGCATAAAACCATGATTTACATCAAATAAGAAACCCATCAATTTTCATTGATGGGTTTCTTATTTAAGTAAGTATTTTGAACTAATACGGATCAATAATAGTGTAAGAAATTTCAATTTCATGATCGTGAAATGGTGCGGGTTTTAAATTATAATGATCACTTATATAATGCACATCGTGATGGTGATCGGCACAAGAATGATTTGTATAAAAGCCAGGCCATCCATTTGCAGGGCTCAATAAAAAGGTATGCGAATCGTAAGAGTTCCAATAAATGGTAACCTCAAACACTTGCTCATCGAAATGAGGAGTATAAATATATCCTCGCGCACCAGCAGCATTTACAGATGCTCTATCGTATAATACCAAATGATCATTGATGATAACTTCGCCTGTTAACAAATCAACTGGATGATTTTTTGAATCGCGAATAAAAACCTGAACTTCTTTCTCGTTGTACTCATTTTGTTCAATCTTAACCTTCACTTTTAGCATGTGAGGATCCATTATTTCAATGTCGCTCAACACAGATTCGGAACAAGAAGTAAATGTTAAGACGGCTATTAGAATTAAGTATATCGTCTTCATATCCATAAATTTTAGTTAATAAAAACAACCATTAATAAATGGGACTATATTAATTCTGTTGTATTGATATGACAGATAATTCAACGACGACACGTACATGATGCAACTGTGGGATTGTAATTATTCTAAAAGTCGCTACTTTTGTCTGAGAATTAATTTTACTGACCAAGTCTATGAAACAACTAAAAAAGCACCAAGTGGTGCTAGTATCCATTCTATTAATACTTTTTATTGTTTTATTCTTTCTATCAACTATTGTAAAAAACTACCTCAACAAAAATGGGGAAGAGCTGATTGGTCGTAAAGTTCATTTAAATGGATTAAATATCAATTACCTTAGAGTAGCAATAAAAGCCTCTGATTTTGTACTTTACGAAGAAAACAGCAAAGATACCTTCGCAGGTTTTAATGAATTACACATCAATTTTGATCCCTGGAAATTAATTCGAAATGAATATTCGTTCTCAACCATCGCACTTGATAGTTTATACGCCTACATCGTACAAGATGATCAATCATTCAATTTCGATGATTTAATCCCTCCATCAGATACCTTAAAGTCGGCAAAGAAAGATACGCTGAATCAGAATCCATTACGCTTCTCAATATACAACATTAAACTAAGTAGGGGGAAAATTGATTTTTACGACAAAAAGATTGACAATCGTTTATTAATGGATGATTTGGACTTAAACCTTCCTAAAATTGCATGGGATAGCGAACAGTCTGAAGTAGGTGCTGAATTTGAGTTTGGAGAAAAGGGTTCTGTTTTTTTAGGCGCAGAAGTTAATCACCAAACACAACGATATAACATTGCTATTCGTATGAATAACATGGAACTTGAACCCATTTCAAACTATGTAGAGCAATATATTGATGCGGAAGGCATATCAGGACTGTTTCATGCCGACATTAAGATTGATGGACACATGGAACAAACTAACGATATTGTTGTATCAGGTAGTACTTCCATCGATAGTTTCCGATTATGGCAGCCTAACGACAAGAATGTTTTAATCTGGCGTAGTTCCGAAATTCAATTTGATTCGCTTGACCTTGGAAATAACTATTTCCACATATCAAAGATTAAACTCGATCAGCCTATCCTCACCGCAGAATTACATAAAGATATGAGTAATATTGAGCAACTGCTATTACCATTAACAGCAGTTGATTCAACGCAAATAGATACATCAAAAACAGCTATAAGCAATGATTCTATTCAAGTTCGCTACGCTTTGGATTCATTACAAATAATCGATGGGCAACTTGCTTTTAGTGACCACACTTTAAACAGACCATTTAAGTACGACCTTAAAAATATTGATGTGAAAATTACGGGCATTAATGAATCGGCTGAAAATGTACCTATTGATTTTAATATCAACATGAATGATCAAGGCCAACTTATTGGCAAAACATCCTTTAGCCTAGTTGATCCGCTTGATATATCGCTTGAAGCTAAAATTAGCAAACTGCGATTAATGAGTTTTTCTCCTTACACTGAATATTACATCACCAGACCAATCACGCAAGGAGATTTTAACTACGATTTATCAATTGATATGGATCGTAAGCGGATGACTAACAACAATGTCATTAAAATTAATGAATTAGAATTTGGTGGTAAAACTAAAGATACAACTGGCATTAATGCCCCAATTCGTTTGGCATTATATTTATTAAAAGATCCTCAGGATGTTATATCTATCGATTTACCTGTAGAAGGAGATCCGAACGAACCTGATTTCAGCGTACGACGAATAATTTGGAAATCATTCATGAATTTCCTGATAAAAACAGCAGCATCTCCTTTTAATGCCTTAGCTAATTTGGTATCTGTTCAGCCAGAAGAGCTTGAAAATATACCTATGAATTATGCGCAAGATTCCTTAGCCATTGAACAGCGAAGTACGCTTGATAAAATTGCTGAATTACTAAACACGAAACCCGATTTATTCTTCTCGTTTACGCAAGAAACTTCTCCTGAAAAAGAAAAGGATGTTTTAGCTATTAATCTTGCCAAGCAACAAATGCTTCACAATAAACTGAAACCCGAAAGTGAGGCTGACATTATTGAATACAAGCAGAAACTTGTTGAACTGACTAACACAGATGAATCATTTATCAACTTTATAAATAAGAATGTTAACGGTGCTGATACCCTTGAATTGAGACTGGCCTGTAGACAACTCATTGGTGAAGCAGAACTGCAAGACGAATTTGTTAAGTTACTAGATAACAGAAACCTCTTAATTGAAAACTATTTAACGCAAACTCATCAAGTGGATTCCGCATCCATTGAGGTTCATACTTCCGATTTAAGAAATATACCGGAAGAATTACATAGCAGTAATTACAATGTAGAAGTATCGATAAGATAATTTGATAAGAGCCATAAACGATATGGCTCTTGTGCTTAGTTTCTATTTTTAGCAATTAGTGCCGCTGTAACTGCAGCTCGTAGGCCTCCATCAATATTAACAACCGTTAGGTTGGGCGCACAACTAGCCAACATGCTTGTTAAGGCTGCTTCTTTAGCTCTAAAACCATAACCTACCGAGGTTGGTACGCCAATAACTGGCAAGGATACTAAAGATGATACGAAAGGGGCTAAAGCACCTTCCATACCCGCTACAACAATCACCGCTGAAACATCATTTTCAACCCCTTCTTTTATTGCTTCTAGCACTCGTGTAGGGTGTGCTATTCCGCGGTCTTCGAAAACCAAGGCCTCAACACCAACTGCTTTTAATATCACTTCGCATTCGTAAGTCACCGGATGATCAGCTGAACCAGCACTAATAACCAAAACCTTACCTTTAGTTTCGGGCATCTCACCAATCACTGTTGCATTAACCGACCATAATACCGGGTAAGCATCTTTAAAGTGTGTATTGAGTTCCTTGTAGAACGGGCTGCGTGAAACAACAACGCGTGGATGTTTTTCCAATAATTTGGTACAAAGTTCCAGGGTTTGTTCCAGGGTTTTATATTCACCATATATGATCTCAGGAATATTGGTGCGCATGCCTCTGTTCACATCTAAAATGTAACGGCTAGCTGTCTCCATCCATTCCAATGAAAAATGCTTACGAGCCTGTTCCTTATTGATACCGCCGCTTTGTATCTGCTCAAATAATTCGTCGAAGGTCATAATAAATGCTTAATTGTTAGTGGTTAGTTGTTAATTAATAATTCATCATTAATTAACAACTAACAATTACTGAATGATTCTTTTATCGTATTCATTAGGTCGAGAACGTTTAACATCCACCGTCACGAATAAACAAGCTTCACCACCTAAACGAAACAACTCATCTCTAAATTCTTTATCGGCAAATGCCGCATAACTTTCAGGTTTTGCAAATTCTATTCGCAAATGATCGGCATCATCAATTCGGCAACGCACATGAAAGTCATTCGTTTTTTCGATCACGTAATTTTCAATATCGTAGATGGCCTTAATGCGCTCTGGTGTTAAAAAATGGGCATAATTAATGCGTGTAGCCAGACAACTTTCCAGATCGGCCAGCAAAGGATCAGCTCCGAAACTAACTGCTATATCTTGAGTTTCCTTACTAACAATACCCAATTCAGCTAAGGGTGATAATACTTTGTATTCATCCAAAGCCATTTTACCAGGGCGATAGTTGCCCAGATCGCTGGCTGTTGTACCATCGAAAATAGGCAAGCCATCTTTTGGCACTAAGGATAGTATATGACTCTTGCAGAAATAGCATCGCTTTTCAGGGTTTTCAAGCACCGTCTCACCTGGCTGGACTGTAATTATTTTCAAATCATTAGCTCCCAGGTTCCGAGCTTGAATCTTCATGTCTTCAGCCACAGCACGGTTAAAACCATTATCAACCCAAATTGGGATAATGTTTGATTTAGCTTGCATTGCAGCTCCAAGTACGGCGCTACTATCAAAGCCACCTGAAAATAATAGGTAACCTTCTGTGTATTTTTGAAACCAATTAATGAGTGCTTGCGTTTTAGTCATTTCAATAATTTAAGTGATCGAATATTTCTATCGAAGATCATTTTGCCGGATTTGAAGATACGAAAAGATTTGAATGTTACTTTACAAAGTAAAAATAGCCCTTCAAATTAATGAAGAGCTATTTAAATCTATCTTTTAAAAGGAATATTTACGCCACCTTTTCTTTCACAAATCTATTTCTTACTCGCACAGCAAGGTTATACATAACAGGAGCCATTACAAGTGTAAGAACCGTTGAAGTAGATAAACCGAAAATAACGGTCCAGGCCATAGGGGCCCAAAAATCAGCATTATCACCTCCAAAGTAGATATTAGGGTCTAACTCAGTAAACAAACTAAAGAAATTGAAATTTAATCCAATAGCCATCGGAATCAATCCCAATACAGTGGTTACTGCAGTTAGTAATACCGGACGCAAACGTGTTTTTCCAGCCCTAACAACACAATCAATTTCCTCTTCGCGAGTTAATCGCCCATGTTCTCCTAAGTCCTTTTCTTCCTTCTTTTGTTTTCGTACCAGATCGACATAATCGATTAGTACAATTCCATTATTCACTACAATTCCGGCCAATGATACTATTCCCAGACCAGTCATCAGAATAATGAAATCCATTTGGAAAGTACCCAAGCCCATAAATACACCAATGGTACTTAATCCCACCGTTCCAATAATGATTAATGGCTTAGCACCGGAGTTAAATTGTGTAATCAAGATCATGGCAATCAAAGCCAGTGCAAATAACAAAGCACCAATCAAGAAATCAGAAGTTTCCTGTTGGTTCTCCTGCTCTCCGGTCATTTTCCAATTATAATTAGAAGGCATCTGATAATCATCCAGCAAGGCTTTAATGCGCGCATTAATCTCATTAGCATTATAACCCTCAATCACATTTGAACTAAGTGTAATTACACGCGTATTATCCACACGAATAATTTTCTCGTAAGTTGATGCATACTCATATGTTGCTAAGGCTGAAATAGGAATCAAATGAATTGTACCTTCCTTGTCTACTTTCATCTTTTGATTCATCAAGGTAGACACATCGTAACGGTATTTATCCTGCAAGCGCAACATGATGTCGTACTCATCCTCTCCATCCTTGTATTTACTTATTTCTTTACCATATAGTGATGTTCGTAGAGCCATTGCTACCGCCTGAGTGGATAAGCCCATTCGGCGTACCTTATCGCGATCGATGAATAACTGCATTTCCGGCTTATTGGTATTTAAATCCATTTCCAGATTTTCAATGCCGGCAATACGATCTTCATTGATAACTTGCTTGATATCCTCAACCAAATCAATTAAACGCTCGTAATCATCTCCACCAACTTCAATATTAATTGGTTTGCCTACCGGAGGCCCATTGTCCTCCTTCTCAATGAATATTTTAGCGCCAACAAAACCTTTGAATGCATCAGAAAGTTTCGACATTATATCGCGCGTACTATGTCCTTGTCGGAATTGATAGTCTAGAAATGTGATAGTTGTCAATGATTTATTAGGAGAACGCCCTGAATCAAACAAGCCTCCTTTACCATTACCAACACTTACTCCAATTGACTTAACAACATCCATATAAGGATCGAGTGTTGAATACAAAATTTCCTCTGCACTCACAGTAACTTGATCCGTTACTTCAATATCGGTACCCAAAGGCATTTCCATTGTAACATAAATGGTGCGTGGCTCATTTTGTGGGAAAAACTCCACATTAGAAGGCATCATTGAATAAAAGATAATGGAAAAGAAAAATAAGCCTATTGAGCCAAATAATAAAAACTTACTTGTTTTGCGCCCCATCGATTTACGAAGAACATTCTCGTACCTTCCTTCAAGAAATGGCAAAAACGTATGTTGAAACCAGATAGCCGAAGGCTTAAGAACGTATTTATTTGATGTTGTTATAATCAGAGGCAATACCAGAAGATTACCCCACAAAATACTACCCGCCAAATAAGCAAATACACCTAAAACAGCTATTGCCCCAGTCACGTAGAAAAACTTACGAAAACTCTTCTTCTGACGTATATCTTCTAACTTCATAAAGTTAGATGCATAGGCGGGATTTATTACCAGTGCTACAAACAATGATGAAGCCAATACTATTATCAAAGTAATTGGTAGGTAACTCATGAACTTACCAACGATACCCGGCCAAAAAATCAATGGAAAAAAGGCTGCCAAGGTAGTAGCCGTTGACGATATGATAGGAATAGCAATTTCGCTGGTTCCATTTTTTACAGCCTTACTGGTTTTAACACCATGTTCCATCATCCGATACACATTCTCAATCACCACAATGGCATTATCCACCAGCATACCCAGAGCCAATACCAAACTAAATAGTACCATGGTATTAATGGAATAGCCTATTTGTTTCAATACAAGCATTGATATAATCATGGATGTTGGTATTGCCAAACCTGAGAAGATGGCATTTCGCAAACCAAGGAACATATACAAAACAATCATCACAAAGATCATCCCCAGAAGAATACTATTTTCTAGGTTTGTGATCTGATCACGAACAAATACCGATTGGTCATCTGTAACCGTAATGGTTAAGTCCTTTGGTAGGGTTTCGCTTTCTTGCTTTTGCTTTATGATGGCTAAGATTTTATCTGTAGCATCCAATAAGTTTTCACCACTCTTTTTCACAATTGAGAGTGTCACCACCGACTTATGGTTCAAGCGTGAGATGGTACTCTGCTCTTCAAAACCATCGATCACCTCGGCCACATCTTTAATATATACAGCTCGCCCCTTAACCTCTTTTACAATGGTATTACGGATTTGATCCATATCGGTATAATCGGCCTGCACACGTATTGAACGACGTGTACCATCCACCTTTATTTCACCAGCTCCAACTGTGAAGTTTTCCATTTGAACAGCCAGCTCAATGTCCATGAAGGTCATATTGTAAGCAGCCATACGATGTGGATCAACATGAATCTTTATTTCACGTTCATCAACACCACGAATATCCGCCTCACGCACTTCGCGCAAAGTTTCAAATTCATCTTGCAAACCTTCGGCAAACTTTTTCAGTTCGAATATGCTGTAATCACCGGATAGATTAATATTCAGAACCGGGAACTCCGAAAAGTCAATGTCATCGACAATAGGTTCATCCATTAAATCATCAGGTAATTCACTGATGGCTTTATCCACCTTATCTTTTACATCCAACTTAGCCTGATCAACCGGAACATCTGTTTCGAACTCCACAATAATCAAACTCATATCCTGGAAAGAGTTTGACGACATACGTTTTACGCCATTCAGATCCTTCAATTCCTTTTCAATGGGGCGAGTTATCAGGTTCTCGATATCCAAGGGGCTATTGCCTGGATGCGGTGTACTTACCGAAATATATGGTATTACTATCTCAGGGAATTGCTCACGTTGCATCGACTGATAACCCATCCATCCTGATATTAACAGGAAAACGGTGAGTATGTATACCGTGTTTTTATTATCAAGTGCCCAAAAAGTAGGTTTAAACTTCCTCGACGACACTTTTTCTTTTGGTCTTTTATTTTCTTCTTGCATCTTAATTCAGATTAAGGTATTTGATTAAAGAGAAATAGCTGATCCGTCAACTACCTGAGCATAACCCTTAACGATTATTTTTTCGCCCTCTTTAATACCTTTAGTAACCAATGTGTTGTTGTTGTCCTTTATACCTGTTTCGATATAACGTTTCTTAGCCAGTAACTTACCTTCCACTTCCTCAGCCAGAAATACAAATTCACCACTGAAATCTTTTTTCACTAAAATGGATGGAACAACCAATGCATTATCAGCCGCAAAAGTTCTTAATTTCAATACCGCCAACATGTTTGGCTTTATCTCACCACTCGAATTGTTCATATTAATACGTAAACGGAATGTACGCGAATCTGGATCAATCACCGATGAAGTACGATAAACTTTTGCATCAAAACTTTTACCTATAACCGGAAATTCTAGGCTAACGGCATCTCCAGCACTTACTTTCTGCAGGTAAGTTTCAGATACATCGGCAGTAATATAAACTTGATCGATATTTACCAGTCGAGCAAATGGAGCTGAAGGACTAGCCATCTCACCTTGCTTCTGAATAATATTATCAACAATGCCGTTTATTGGTGCGCGCAATAGAGCCATGTCCATCTGTGCTTGTAGTCCTTCCATCTTTTGCTCCAGGCTTTCTTTCTGCGATTTAGCCTGAAGGTATTCCATCTCCGAACCGATGTTCTGATTCCATAAATTCGATTGACGTTCGAAGGTTGTCGTAGCTAGCTGAAGGTTAATTTTAATCTCGTCCAAACTACGTTCAAGCATCTCTGTATTTAAGCGAGCCAATACAGCTCCTTTTTTAACTCGGTCGCCTTCCTTTACATCTATTGAAACTATTTTACCTGCCGATTCTGGTGAAACAACAATATTTTTATCAGCTTCAACTTTTCCTGTTACATCAACAAAATGCTCGTATAATTGATTTTCAATTGGTTTTGCAACTACCGTTACCACTCCATCGCTATTTCCATCCGATAACTCATCTTCAAGCTTAGCAATTTTCTTCTTTAATTCACTTAGCTCTTTTTTATAAGTCTGTAACTCCTTTTCTTTTTCCTTCTTATCGGTATCACCAGCTGGTGCACAAGCTACCATTACAGCCAATAAAGAAGCTACTATTAATTTGTTCATTATATGTAATTTTATTTGTTTCATGATATTAGGGTTATAATTGGTTTATTGCTTTTAGATACAACACATATGTATCCAACAAATTAAGTGTTGACTGGATAAAACTTATTTGAGATTGGATGTACTGTCCTTCATTCTGAGATAATTCAGTACTTGTTGCTAATCCATTTCCAAATTTCATTCGTGTTCTATCATATATTCTGAATGCGATTTGTTCTCCTTCTTTGTCGTATGCATAAGTTGCCTGAGCGTTCTTAAAGTTAGATTTAGCAACTATTAATTGCTGCTTTAAGCTTTGCTCCATCATCTCCATTTCGTTCTGTATTTTCAGGTAATTAATCTTTTCTTGCTTTACCTTAGACCTGCGCATACCAGAAGAAAATATTGGGACATTCAAAGATATGCCCAACATAGAAGACTCTGAATTATTCATATCGCTAAAAGAATCGCCAAACTCATAATAGCCGTAATTATAAAAAGCATTAAGCTTTGGTAGATAAGAAGCTTTCTCATTCTTTAAAACTAATTTTTGCGCCTCCTCCTGGGTTATCATTACCGAATAATCAATGTGGTTTTTTACATCAAAATCAGTGCTAACTTCTTTAACTGCTTCCACAGGTGTGAGAAGAAAATCGATATTATCTTCCAACTTAATTGGTTGTTCAATTAATATACCCATGCCATATTTTAATACTGCCTCAGCAATTAATAGCTGACGTTCCGCTTCCAGAACCAGGTTTTTTGAGTTATTAACCATCAAACGCAATTGATCAACATCAGTCAATTCCCTAAAACCATTTTGGTAATAAGCATCTGTTTCTTTTAAGGTTTGCTCATTTACAACGAGATTAGATTTGAAGGTCTCTAAATTTTTCTTCGATATTAGTGCAACATAATAAGCTTGGGCAACTGCCTCCCTAACTTCAATTTGTGTCTTCTCTCTGGCTTTGGTACTTAATTCCACATATACCTTGCTAGCTCTAACGCCTAGAATATATGAACCATCAAATAATAACTGATTCACATTACCTGTTAAATTCCAATTGTATTGCTGTCCAAATTGTACCTTCATAAATTCTGGATCTTGACCCGGAATTTCCATTTTTATAAAATTCTCTTGTATTTTTAGGTTATTTGCTAATTGGCCAGTTGCATCAACTTGTGGCAGTCCAATTGCCATATATTCCCATACCTTTTTTTCTGCCGCTTCAATGTCGTAGGCGGCACTTTTGCTCACAAATGCATTCTCAGTTGCATAGTCCAGGGCTTCCTGAAGCGAAAATGATAGTGTATCATTTTGTGCACTAATTGATAAAGTTGATACGCTACATATCATCAATATCAAAAGCAGCTTTTTCATAGTTAAGTGTTTTATATTAGTCATTAGTTATATTGTTATCACAAAATAAGCGTTGTAATTCTTTCATTCCTTCTTCGGTACAAATACCTCTAAAATGGTATTTATATACTTCAGCAAATGTTTTATGATCTGTCACCTCAGCATCGGTAAATAGGCCATTACCCGGATCGAAAGTATAAACATGATAGGAAACATTTATACGAGCAATGATACTTTCATCAATATCTTCTCGATAATAGCCTTCCTGTTTCCCTTTCTTAAGGTTTGATATATTGGCATTATAAATAGTATCAATTTTCACATTCTTTACCTCCTGCAAATGAGCTGGATAATACTTTTTTAAATCAAATAAAAAAGTTGGTTGATATCTGCCAGTTTTTGGTTCCATTCGTTTTCTGAATTCAAAATGTTGCTCAATTGCATTTAAGCTCTCATCGTGAAAAACCGAAAAAGAATCTTTAAGAAACTGCTTTAGATATAACAGAACCAGATCCACCAACTCATTCTTATCCTTAACATACTGATAAAGCGTCTTCTTTGACATGCCCAACTCACGGGACACATCATCCATACTCACACTTTTAATCCCATATTGGCGATAGAGATCAAAAGTACGAGCAACTATTTCTTGGCGTTTTCCTTCCATGCCGCAAATGTAGGAAACTATTTTTGATTTGGAAACTATTTTAGTGTTAAGAGTTTCCTTGGTTTACATTCACATCACATTTTTCTCTTCGGAATTGCTACTTTCGTCGACTAATACATTGGGCAAACTACTTTTAGTTTTATTTGTAGACTATAAATCAAGATCCAACGTTAGATTTATTACTTAGCCATAAAAGATCATGAAATATATACTCATTGTAATAAGCATAATGTGCGCCCTCAACATTTCTGCACAGAGTAAAAAGAAATACAAAGGCAACAAGCGAACCTCAAAACGGGAAATAAGAAAAAGGCAACAGAAGGCATATGATCAAGATCAAACAAATGCTTTCAACCCGATTCAGCCCCGGGGAGCAAGACAAAACGATGCCCGCGATGATCTCTTATGGCACAGCGAATCGGCAAATACAGTTTACCACAGAGCTGGAAATATCAGCCTTACATCTCCATCGCGCTATGGTATAAAACCGGATTTAGAATTGTCAACTAATCTATTTCTTAATTATTGGGTTCCTAATATTACTCTTAAAAAAAGATGGGCTAATAACAAATGGTACATTGCCTCAAAACATGGCTTTTACTCAGCAACACCAGGCTTTCATTGGGCAAAAGAACGAAACTATACGAGCATTGCCGATTCAACTGCTAGTATACCCTTTGTACTTTCGATGAAAAACGAATTGATATTTAGCCGATTGTTTGCCCGCAATAATACTTGCACAAGAGAACAACCTTATTTGATTTTATCGGCAGGACTTGGTGTGGACTATGGATATGCCTTTGGTGAATCAGGGCTAAGCGAGATTGATGAACATGTATTGGCACCACGTAGCCCTGCATTAACAGGGCAAGGAGGCACTATCTACACCAGGGTACGAGCTGATTGGCAAATTAACAACCAACTCCTACTAGGAGGCGGAATAAAATATTTCTATGGCGAATTTACAGGCCATCATGCCTTTGAGCAAAGTACTGAATTACAAACATTCTTACTGCCAAATTTCTCCATTTCAATAGGATACTTACTGTCCTACGGTCACTATAACGCATCAAGTTCCGTTGGTATTATACCTTTATTTGATTTAACATGGCACTTTGGACGCAAACAGGCCCGAGAGAAAGGTTTGTTCAAAGGAAAAATGTTCTAATAAAAATATCTGTACTACAATTTAAGGACAGAATTGAACCTTTTTGCAATCAAATTGGACATAATTACAACTATCTCTCCAAAAATGTTAACACCTTTACAGCATAATCAGGAACCTTAAAGAAAAAAATAACATCATGCGTAAAGAAGTAGCAATTGGTATCGATATTGGCGGTACTAATACAGTGATTGGAGTGGTAGATAAGAATGGAGAGATATTAGCCGAAGCAACTACACCAACGCTAACAAACACTGATATTAAAAACTATTTGGATGCTCTTACCTCAAAAATCAATGAAACGGTTTTTGAAATTAAGGAGGACATTGAAGTAAAAGGAATTGGTATTGGTGCACCAAGCAGCAACTATTACACCGGTGAGATAGTGGGTGCCTCTAACTTGGGATGGGGAGAAGTTGTTCCATTCGTTAAACTTTTACGTGAATATTATGATTATCCCGCCATCGTTTTAACTAACGATGCTAACTCAGCCGCTGTTGGTGAAATGATGTACGGTGGAGCTAAGGGAATGAATGATTTTTTAATGTTAACACTCGGAACTGGTGTTGGCAGTGGAGTTGTGGCCAATGGAAAGTTGGTGCTTGGGCATGACGGTTTTGCCGGTGAATTAGGTCATGTTATTACAGATAGCGATGGTCGTGAATGTGGTTGTGGACGCAATGGCTGTCTCGAAACCTATGCCTCAGCAACAGGCATATGTCGTACTGTATCAGAACTTATTGCAAGCACAAAAATACCAAGCTCACTTCGTGATGTACCTGCAGGTAACTTTACCTCAAAAATGGTATTTGATGCTGCCGAAAAAAGTGACGAGCTTGCATTAATGGCATTTGAGTTAACTGGCAAAATGCTTGGCAAAGCGATTTCAGATTTTGTTGCATTCTCAAGCCCAGAAGCAGTTTTCTTATTTGGTGGTTTGGCCCTTGCCGGAGATTACATATTTAAACCAACTAAAAAATACATGGAAGAGAACATGTGCTTTTTATATGCTAACAAGGTAAAACTACTTCCATCAGAATTGGATGGTGCTAAAATTGCGGTACTTGGTGCAAGTGCAGTAGTTTGGAGCGAATTGAACTAACAATAAAAATAGATAGTATTAAAGGGACATCAAAGTCGATGTCCCTTTTTTATAACTCATAAACTGGAATACATTACGCTTAAACCTGATTCAAGAAAGCATTGTAATTGATTTTATTAATTTCGTTTTCTTTAAAATTAATTGACTTTCAATAAGCGAATCTCGAATTTGTTATAACAATTCTATTGCGAATTATATAAACAGGCATCATGAAACTAACATCCATCTTCAGTTTACTACTTTTAATACTACTTGGTAGTTGTCAGACTACACAGCAACAAACCGCAACTTCATCACTTACAAGTTATGTCGATCCCTTTATTGGAACTGGTGGTCATGGCCATGTATTTCCGGGGGCAACTACTCCTTTCGGAATGGTTCAATTAAGCCCGGTTAACGGTGTATCAGGCTGGGATTGGGTTTCAGGATATCATACCTCATCCAATGAGTTGGTTGGATTTGCACACATGTGTTTAAGCGGAACCGGCATTGGTGATTTAGCTGATATTGTTGTATTGCCAACAACTAAGCAGGTGGTTTCTGACACATCGGATCAAGGAAAGAAAAAGGAATCGCACTTTGTCGATAATTACAAAAGCTCTTATTCACATGCCAACGAGAGCGCTAAACCTGGCTATTATCAAGTTGAATTAAACGGAGGTGAAATCAACGCTGAATTTACAGCTAGCCCGCACACTGGCATGCATAAATACACATTTTCTGAAACTGGTGAAGCCTCAGTAATTATTGACTTAGGCCTTGCTATTAATTGGGATGCATCAGTTGAAAACTATATCAATCAAGAATCTGAAACGGTGATTTCAGGTTATAGAAAATCAAAGGGATGGGCCAATGAGCAATGGGTTTATTTTACACTTGAATGCAATCAAAAAATCAAATCTTTCCGAACAGGTATAAACGGACAATTAGATGCCAACAGTGATGCAAAAGGAAAGTATGTTCAAGGTGTCTTACAATTCGATGTAAAAGCAAAGGAACCACTGCTTATCAAGGTTGGTTTGTCGTCAGCAAGTACGGCAGGTTCAGCATTAAGTATTTCTGCCGAAATTCCTCATTGGGATTTTGACAAGCAACGTGCTGCTGCTTCTGCATTATGGGAAAAAGAACTTCAGAAAATCAAAATTGAAACCAAAGAAAAAGAGTTGCTTACCACATTTTACACTGCCCTTTACCACAGTATGATTGCACCTAATATTCATTCTGATGTAAATCGTGAATATAAAGGTCAGGATGGGAAAGTGCATGTTGCAAAATCGCATGACCAATATACCGTATTTTCTCTTTGGGACACTTTTAGAGCCAATCACCCATTGTTCACTATCACTCAAGAAGATAAAGTAGCTGACTTCATCCATTCTTTTATGGCCATTCACAACGAAGGTGGTTTACTGCCTGTTTGGGAATTAGTTGGTAACGAAACCAATTGTATGATTGGCTATCACGCCATTCCAGTGGTACTAGATGCTTGGCAAAAAGGCTTAATAAAAGATATAGATGGAAAGGTATTGCTAGATGCTATGGTTAAAAGTGCCATGCAAGATAAGGGAGGATTAGCTGCACTTCGAAAATATGCTTACATTCCTGCAGAGCTTGAAAACGAATCTGTATCAAAAGCTCTAGAGTATGCCTACGACGATTGGTGCATTGCGCAAATGGCTAAATCAATAGGCGATACCGATATATATAACACTTTTATTGAAAGAGCTGGTTTTTACAAAAACCATTTTGATGCCTCAACCGGTTTTATGCGTGGTAAAATGGCCAATGGACAATGGAAAGAATCATTCGATCCGCTTTTCTCCAGTCATCGCGATGATGAGTATACCGAAGGAAACGCCTGGCAATATTCTTGGTTTTCACCGCACGATATCAATGGCTTAGTCCAATTACATGGTGGAAAAGATAACTTTGTGCAACGTCTCGATTCATTATTTAAAATAGAAGAAGGTCTCAAAGGAGAACATGCTTCACCGGATATTAGCGGACTAATTGGCCAATATGCGCATGGTAACGAACCTAGTCACCATGTTGCCTACATGTATAATTATGTTGGTATGCCTTGGAAATCGGCGGAGAAAGTCAATGAGATTCTGCGTACCATGTACTCAAATGAAGTTGATGGCATTTGTGGAAACGAAGATTGTGGCCAAATGTCGGCTTGGTATGTTTTTAGCTCAATGGGGTTTTACCCTGTTAATCCAGCCGATGGCAATTATATTTTCGGAACACCATTGTTCGACATGGTAGAGATTAATCTGGCAAATAATAAAACATTTAAAGTCGAGGTTGAGAACAATTCAAAAACCAATATCTACATCCAAAGTGCAACATTAAACGATGTCAATTTGGATCAATCATGGTTTACGCACAAGGATTTAATAAATGGTGGACATCTTAAATTAGTAATGGGATCAACACCGAATAAAAACTGGGGATCTAAAACATTACCCCCTTCTATGACTAACTAGAATTTCAACCTATATCATTACAATGAAACTATTTATTACACTCTGTATTCTCATTGGTTTAGTCAGTTGTTTTAGCCCTAAAACACAGGATGAACACACCTCCATTGACTTAACTAGTGAGATATATTATCCTCTAAACTATATTGTTGCAAAATGCGCTGAGCCACTTATTATTGATGGCTTAGACGATGATTCACATTGGGAAAATGCACCATACACATCACTTTTTATTGATATTGAGGGCATAAAAAAGCCAAAGTACGATACGCGGGCAAAAATGCTTTGGGATAATGACTACCTATATGTTTTTGCTAAATTGAACGAGCCGCATATTTGGGGGAATCTTAAACAGCGCGACACGGTTATCTTTTATAATAATGACTTCGAAGTTTTCCTTGATCCATCTTTGACTACCTATAATTATGGTGAGATAGAAGTTAATGTTTTAAACACTGTTTGGGATTTAACTCTGGATAAACCATATCGAGTTGGGGGAAGTGCGGATAATAGTTGGGATTTAGATGATCTAAAAACGGCCATTAGCATTGAGGGTACTTTAAATGACCCAAGCGACATAGATTCGTTTTGGACAGTTGAGATGGCCATACCTTTGAAGCCTCTTCTGGAACTTAAAAAATCAGATAAAAGTACCCCGATGAACAACGAACAATGGCGTATTAATTTTTCACGAGTTAATTGGGATCATGATATCACAAATGGAAACTATAGTCGTAAAAAAGTAGATGGCAAATACTTGCCTGAATACAATTGGGTTTGGAGTCCGCAAGGCGTTATCAACATGCACGAACCAGAAAAATGGGGATACCTGCAATTTAGCGACCAAGCAATAATTGATGATGTACCGTTTATAGAGGATAAAGATTTAATTTACAAACAAGCCGCCTATGCCTTCTTCAGGTTAACGCGTTATGGTTCATTAAAACAGATGTCATCAAAAAAACAAGGTTACATTAAACAGTTTAAGTCTCAATTGTCTGATGATGTTACTTGTATGGCTACCTTTGAAAAAACAAAGGATGGATTTAAATATACATTACAACATCCAACAACTAATCAATTGTTCATCATCGACCAAGATGGATGGCTCACACTCAAATAAATAATACATCATATAAATAAGCTCACATGAAAACTCTTCAAATCATAATTCTAGCACTTATAATTGTAGCATGCAATCATGCTCCCAAAAAGAACATTAATGAAACCGAATCGAAATCGAAAGATTTTGTATTTGCCACATGGACTGGCGCTGATAAAGTGTTTGATAAAGCTACCTGGGAAGAGAAGTTAAACAGCTATAAATCCATGGGAATAAGTGAAGTGCTTGTCAACGGTAATCCTGATGTGTTAGAACAAATTATTCCTTTGGCCAATGAGCGAGGACTAAAAATTCATGCCTGGATGTGGACCTTAAATCGACCTAATGATACCATTGCCAATAAACACCCTGAATGGTATGCGGTAAACCGTATGGGTAAAAACTCATTGGAATACAGAGCTTATGTTGATTATTATCAGTGGCTCAGCCCACATCATCCTGGCGCGCGCGAACATATTAAAAACAACGTTAGGAAATTAACTAAAGTGAAAGGCCTTGCCTCAATACATTTGGATTATGTAAGGTATGTTGATGTTATTTTAGGTGCCGATCTTCAACCTAAATATGGTTTGGTTCAGGATCATGAAATGCCAGAATACGACTATGGCTACCATCCGCTTGCCCGCGAAGGTTTTAAGAAAATATTTGACAAAGACCCTCAAGATTTTGAGCATCCTGAACTAAGTACCGAATGGCGTCAGTATCGACTTAATGCGGTATCAACACTTGTGAATGAGTTAGTGGAGATAGCACATGAAAGCAATAACAAGATGACAGCGGCAGTATTCCCTTTCCCTGAGATGTCGCGCCAAATGGTTCGTCAAGCTTGGGACGACTGGAACCTGGATGCTGCTTATCCTATGTTGTACCAAAACTTCTATCGTGAGAATATTAACTGGATAGGTTTTGCAACCGAACAAGGTGTTCGCGATGTTGATTTCCCAATTAATGCTGGTCTTTTTGTTCCAGCTTTTAAAACTCCTGGAGAGTTAGAGGAAGCCATTCGCTTATCAAAAGAAAAAGGAGCTAGCGGTGTTGCCATATTTACAGCCGATGGACTTGAAAAAGATATGCAAGCCACCATTAAAAAGCTTAGCGAAGAACTTTAATAATCGTTGCAAATCATAAGGTATTACAGAAGGTTGTTTTCTTATTAAGAAGGCAACCTTTTTTGAAATAGCTAAATTTAGTAGTCGGAATACACATGTAGCCCATAATAAATCATTCAAACCAGAAGCCCAACTATGGCATCTCTCTTTCTTTTCCCTTAACTTAGCGCGGCTAAACATTATCGTACATGTATATAAAATACATTCTAACTACTGTTGCTCTCTTAATCGGTGGTCTTTTGGCTGTTCAAGGAAGTATGAATTCGCAATTGGGTGGTTATTTAAAACAACCATTGCAAGCTTCGTTCGTAAATTTCTTTGTCGGAACCATTTGTCTTTTGGCCGTCAACCTTCTTATGCGAACAGGCATCCCGAAGGCAGGCCTCCTAACTCAAATACCTTTATACCTTTTCTTTGGAGGCATATTAGGTGCCATATTTGTAAGCTCAGTAGTAATATTAATTCCTAAGATTGGCGTGAGTACCATGTTAGGTGCTACCATTGGTGGACAAATGATTGTGGCAAGCATTATTGATCATTATGGCTTCTTCAATGTTGAGGTACATCCCATATCACTTGGACGAATTGCAGGTATAGTGTGCCTAATTGCTGGCATTTTTTTGATACAACGCTTTTAGTATTAAAGAAAAATAACCTTAATAACGCATTGATTAGAATACACTTGGATAAAACACGCGAACTACATATGCATAAAGTTGCATATGATATTGATAATCATGCTGAATAACACTCTTAAAAAGCGTTAAAATTTAGGCTTAGTCTCGACAAAAGACTTATTTTTGCGCCTTGGAAAAAAACAAACAGTTATATTATGGCAGATAAAACAAATCAACTGTTATTTAGTGATTTTCCTCCAGTATCTACGCAAGCGTGGATGGATAAAATCACAGCAGACTTGAAAGGAGCAGATTTCGAGAAAAAGCTTGTATGGAGAACCAATGAAGGTTTCAACGTACAGCCTTTCTATCGTTCTGAAGACCTTGAATCATTAAAGTACTTAGAAAGTCAACCTGGCGAATTTCCTTATGTAAGAGGAAATAATGCAAAAACCAATGCATGGTTCATTCGTCAAGACATCCTTGTTACCGACGTAAAAGTAGCCAATCAAAAAGCCTTAACTATCCTTACAAAAGGAATTGATAGTTTAGGCTTTGTTTTTGAAGATAAGGCACTTATTACGGAAACGAACATTGAGGCTTTATTGAAAAACATCCTTTCTGACGATGTTGAAATCAACTTCTTTGCTGCTCACGGCAGCAAGTTATTGGCTAAAGCAGTTGTATCTACACTGAAAAAAATGAACCGTAACCTTGCTGAGGTAAAAGGTTCAATCAACTTTGACCCAATTGGTAGCATTACTACTAAAGGCAAAGCTTGTGTATCAGTTGAAGAAGCAATGGATCGCGCTAAAGAAATGATTGGTGAAGCAAATGTTTTACCTCAGTTCAGAGCGATTACTGTTAATGCAAAACATTTCAACAACGCTGGTGCATCTATTGTACAAGAGTTAGCCTTTGGTCTATCAATGGGTAATGAGTACTTGGCTCAATTGATCGAAAGAGGTGTTTCTATTAACGATGCGGCTTCTAATCTGAAATTCAATTTTGGCATTAGTGGTAACTACTTCATGGAAATTGCTAAGCTAAGAGCAGCTCGTTTGCTTTGGTCTAAAATTGTTGAAGCATACAAACCAACAGGTGTTGAGGTATGTAAGATGCAAATTCACAGTGAAACATCGGAATGGAACAAAACTATTTTCGATCCTAATGTGAACATGTTACGTACACAAACTGAAGCTATGTCGGCTAGTTTGGGAGGAACGCAGTCATTAACCGTTCAACCTTACGATGCTTTATATAAAGACAGTGACGAATTCTCAGAACGCATTGCTCGTAATCAGCAGTTATTGTTGAAAGAAGAGTGTCACTTCGATAAAATCGTTGATGCTTCTGCAGGATCATATTACATCGAAAACCTAACAAATAGCATCATCGAGCAAGCTTGGAGCTTATTTGTTCAGCTTGAAGATAAAGGTGGTTACATCTCTGCTTTGAAAGAAGGTTTCATTCAAGGCTTGGTGAAAGAAACAGCTGATAAACGTCGTAAAGCAGTAGCTACTCGTCGCGAAAATCTATTGGGTACTAACCAATTCCCTAACACAGGTGAAATTATCTCAAACAATATCGACTTCTCTAAATTAGAGAAAGTATGTGTATCGTGCGAAGGTGATACTTTGGTTGAGCCAATCGAAATATTCCGTGCAGCCGATCAATTTGAAGAATTGCGTTTAGCTACTGAAAAGGCAGCAAAACGTCCTAAGGTATTCATGTTGACATATGGTAATTTAGCCATGCGTTTAGCACGTTCTCAATTCTCTGGTAACTTCTTTGGATGTGCCGGATACGAAATCATCGATAACCTTGGTTTTAAAACCATCGAAGAAGGTGTTGAAGCAGCGAAAGCAGCTAATGCCGACATCGTAGTGCTTTGTAGTGCCGATGACGAATACACCGAAGCCGCTCCAAAAGCATTTGAATTGTTAGGCGATACGCCATTAGTTGTTGCAGGTGCTCCTGCATGTGCTGATGAGTTAAAAGCCAAAGGCATCACAAACTTTGTGAATGTTCGTTCAAATGTACTTGAGACTTTGAAAGGGTTTAACACGTTGTTGAATATTTAAATAAACACAGAGGCACAAAGACGCAGAGTTTTATGAATGAGGAAGAATATAATAAACTATCGAGTTCGACAATTGGTGCAGCAATAGAAGTGCATAAAGAACTTGGACCTGGTTTATTAGAGGCTGTTTACGAGGAGTGTTTGCTTTCCGAACTGAAAGCGAAAGGTCTCAAAGTTGAAAGTCAAGTTAAGCTTCCTATTATTTATAAAGGTAAAGAACTGAGTAAGGTTTTTATTATTGATCTATTAGTGGAGGATAAACTAATAATTGAGCTTAAAGCGGTAGAAAACATTTTACCTGTGCACGAAGTTCAATTAGTTACCTACTTAAAACTATCGGGCAAGAAACTTGGATTGTTAATTAACTTTAACGAAAGTGTGCTTAAGCATGGTATTCGAAGAAGAATTAACAGTTAGACAACTCAGCGTCTCGGCGTCTCAGCGTTAAAATTAATAAACATGCGACCAAAATTTAATAACATAGATTTCAAAACCAAGCCATGTGGTGTCAAAGATGCCAAAGCTTGGGAACAAAAACATGGGGTAAAGAAGGACTGGGTAACCCCAGAACAGATTCCTGTGAAACCAGTTTATAGCAAAGAAGACCTTGAGGGAATGGAGCATTTGAATTATGCTTCGGGTTTACCTCCATACTTACGCGGCCCATACTCAGGTATGTACGCCATGCGTCCTTGGACCATTCGTCAGTATGCTGGTTTCTCTACTGCTGAAGAATCAAATGCATTCTACAAACGTAACTTGGCTTCGGGTCAGAAAGGTTTGTCTGTTGCGTTTGACTTGGCTACTCACCGTGGTTATGATTCAGATCATAAACGTGTTGAAGGTGATGTAGGTAAAGCTGGTGTGGCTATCGATTCAATCCTTGATATGAACGTTTTGTTTGATGGTATTCCATTGGATAAAATGTCAGTATCAATGACAATGAACGGTGCTGTATTGCCAGTATTGGCATTCTATATTGTTGCCGGATTAGAGCAAGGTGCTACTTTAGAGCAGCTATCAGGTACTATCCAAAACGATATTTTGAAAGAATTCATGGTGCGTAACACATACATCTACCCACCTAAATTCTCGATGAAAGTGATTGCTGATATTTTCGAATACACATCACAAAAAATGCCTAAGTTCAACTCAATCTCTATCTCAGGATACCACATGCAAGAAGCAGGTGCTACCGCTGATATTGAGTTAGCATATACTTTGGCTGATGGATTGGAATACCTACGTGCAGGTACCGAAGCAGGATTGGACATTGATGCATTTGCACCTCGTCTTTCTTTCTTCTGGGCTATTGGAATGAACCATTTCATGGAGATTGCCAAGATGCGTGCCGGACGTATGTTATGGGCGAAGATTGTTAATAAATTCAACCCTAAAAATCCTAAGTCGCTTGCCTTACGTACGCACTCACAGACTTCAGGATGGTCATTAACTGAGCAAGATCCTTTCAACAATGTTGGACGTACTTGTGTTGAGGCCATGGCTGCTACAATCGGTGGAACTCAATCGTTACACACTAACGCATTGGATGAGGCAATTGCATTACCTACTGATTTCTCTGCACGTATTGCTCGTAATACACAGATTTATATTCAGGACGAAACGCAAATTTGTAAAGGTGTTGACCCTTGGGCTGGTTCATACTACGTAGAGTCATTAACCAAAGAATTGGTTGACAAAGCATGGGCGCACATCGAAGAGATTGAGTCATTAGGTGGAATGGCTAAAGCCATTGAGTCAGGTATCCCAAAAATGCGTATCGAAGAAGCGGCTGCTCGTACTCAGGCTAAAATTGATAGCCAGACACAAACAATTGTGGGTACTAACAAATACCGTCTTGATAAGGAAGATCCAATCGACATCTTAGATGTGGATAACATGGAAGTTCGTCGTTCTCAGATCGAGCGTTTGGAAAAATTACGTGCTAACCGTAACGAAGCCGAAGTTCAAGCTTCATTAGAGGCGATTACAAAAGCAGTTGAAACAGGTAAGGGCAACCTTCTTGAATTAGCTGTTGATGCTGCTCAAAAACGTGCTTCATTGGGAGAGATTTCTGATGCATGTGAGAAGATTGTTGGTAGATATAACGCAGTAATTAGATCAATCAAAGGAGTGTATAGCGCAGAAGCAGCAGACGATAAAGAGTTTGCAAAAGCAACAAACTTAGCAAAACAATTTGCTGAGAAAGAAGGACGTCAACCTCGTATCATGATCGCTAAAATGGGTCAGGATGGACACGATCGTGGAGCTAAAGTAGTAGCAACAGGTTACGCTGATATCGGTTTTGATGTGGATATGGGACCATTGTTCCAAACTCCTGCAGAAGCGGCTAAGCAAGCTGTTGAAAACGATGTTCACGTTGTGGGTGTTTCTTCACTAGCTGCCGGTCACAAGACCTTGGTTCCTCAAATTATCGCTGAGCTTAAGGCTCTAGGTCGTGAGGACATTATGGTGATTTGTGGTGGTGTTATTCCAGCTCAGGATTATGATTTCCTTTACAAGGCTGGTGCTGTGGCTATCTTTGGCCCTGGTACTTCAGTTGCTAAAGCAGGATCAGATATTCTTAACTTGTTAATTGAGCAAGCTGCTGAGTAGTTAAAAAAGTGCACGGTGCATTGTGCACAGTGCTTTTAGATATTAGAAAGCCATCCTGAGCAATCGGGATGGCTTTTTGTTTTCACACGGAGATGTAGAGTATTATTTTGTAAAACCTAAAAAACCATTATCTTAGTAATAAGATATAAACCAAGCCTATACAAACATGCTAATCCAGTTAATAAATTCAATTAAACCCTTTCTATTTATTCTTATCCTTATTTTATCATCCTGTTCAAAAGATGAAGAAGGCATTAGGGAAGATAATATTAAAGAGAGTACCAAGAGAGAAATTGAATGGACAACACAACTAACCTTTAATGGTAAAGATACCAGACCACTATCGATTACAGAAATAAAAAACCAAGGCTACCTTATCTTGCGTAGATCGGCTAATATCGGTAATATGGGTAGTTATGCATCCTTGTCTTTTATCGACACCGAAGGCAACGAAATCTGGAATAGTGACTATGAAGATCTGAGAGGTTCAGTAACAAGTAATTTAGTTTCATTTGGCAATAATTACGCATTCTTTACTGGGTATGAGGTAGTAGTTGTTGATATCAATGGGAATATTATTAAGGCAATTGACACGGCTTTGCTTAGCGGTAATTATGAACTATCCGGTAATTGTGGTCTAAAAAGTGTTAGCGATGGTTTGCTTTTATTTACTTTAGGTGGGGGGTATATTGCCAAAATAAACCAATCCGGTGAAATTGTTTGGAACAACGTTTACAATAAAATGATTTCCGATGCAACTGAGTATTTAAATGGGAAATACATTTTTACAACCGCTTTCAATTATAGTGAAAGTGGTTATGGTACCTTTTTTATTAATAGTGAAGGTGAATATACTGATTCATTGACAACAAACGGAATGTTGATATCAGTTGACACTAATCAAAATCTATTCCTTTTTGATTATACAGATAGATCCGAATATTATCGAATAAAGCTAAGGAAAACAAGCTTAAATGGGGAAGAACAAACGAGCTATGAATATGAGCACCCTGCTCATTTATACTGTGGACAACATATTTACCCAAAGAATAATTTATTCTCATTTATAGGCTCGACCGGAATACACATTATCAATTATTCAGATGACAATGAAGAAATTCACGAATATAAATGTGGTAGTATTAAAACTAGTGTAGATACGCAGAATTGGAATAGGGCATGGTTTGGTTTAACACCAACCTTTGATGGTGGTTTTATTGTAGCTCGAAAAGCTGTTCAGGAAAACTCATCAGGTAACAGCGTTATTGTTATCAATAAGTATAAATAATTAACAGCTCCTTGTCAGTAATTTTGAAATTAGGATGGCTTTTTCCATATGTAAATAAGCTAAGTTTAATGCAAACAACAAAATAAACAAGAACCCACTAGAAATCATTTAACCTACTCCTTGTCTCTTTGCTCATAAAAGCTTAAACGTTCTAAATCATTTTTAAATCGTTCGAGAAGATCTTTTGAGAAAGAGCTAATTATCTTACTTTCATCTGCATCAACACCATTTGATGCCTCGGCAATAACATTCATCGCTTTAATAAACTCCTCGTACTGTGGAGCCGGGCCGTAACTGTGGCAAAAATTAATCACCTTATTATATATTTCTTCAACCGACGAATCTTTCGACGCTTCATATTCAAACGACCATAGAATATCAGATCCCCAACTATGATTGCTGAGTAAATTCTTGAGCGCATCCTTCTCTTCTTTTTGAATCACACCATCTGCTTTTGCGATGGCATAAAGTAACTCACCCAGCACTTCGTATAATCTATCAACTTGCTTCATATTCTTCTATATGATTTTTGTTTGAAGGTACCTAATTTCATTAAAATACAAAGCAATACATTTCATAACAATTATCCTATCTTGCAACTTTCTAACCTAAACCAAACTTGTTTATGAAAAATGCAATCTGTCTTATTGCACTTATCTTTCTGTCCGTTAGTGCAATTGCTCAGAAAAAAGAGATTAGTTTTAGCTACTCACCACTATCAGCTTATCGACTAGGACATGTCACTCAAGAAGGCCTTAATGAAACAAATCATTTTGTTTTAGGAGCCATTAATTTTGATTATTACAGTTATTTAAATAGCTGGTTAAAAGTCGGCGTAAATGTAATGTACGATTATGAAAAAGAGGAAGGAACTTTTAACAGTTACTACTATCAAACCGACAACTACGAATTGACCAATAGTGTTTGGGTTATAGCCCCTCAAGTTGATTTTGAATACCTCCACAATCCAGCATTTAAATTAAGTAGTGGCTTAAGTTTAGGGTATACCACAGTTAATAGTAGTGCCTCTACCTCGGTAATAAAGGATCACGCCATGAAAAATGGTTTTATATTTCACATTAACCTTATTAGTTTCCGATGGGGCAGAACAAGAGGTTTATGCGGATATATGGGGCTTGGACACAAAGGTTTTTTGGGACTTGGTTATTTTGCATATATATAACCAGTAGAATTTCTTTAATAAGCTCTGAGTTACGACACGCCTAAATCGCTTAGCTTAGAATTGTTATTTAGATATGCCGTTGGGGCAAACCTTTGAGAATTGTTGGGTACAAAAAAAAGCGGAAGGAATGATACCGACCGCTTTTTTGTGTTTAAATAATTACTAAAATCTTACAAAGTAGCTTCGATCCAGCTCCATCCTGAGATGTCAACTTTAGCAGCATCTTTACCTGAGTTAAGTGTATACTTCTTAGTTTCTCCCGAAATTAAAGTAGCATCTGCAGCATCACCATCAATCTGTACATTTGCCACGTCACCACCATCTTTCATATCTAAATCAACAGTGTATCCATCCAAGTGTAATCCTGTAATAGTTGCACCTGAAGTACTTTTGAACTGTAATGCTGTACCTGAAGTAGTACAAATAGCTGTTACATTAGTGAACATTGGATTACCATTCACTTTATCACCTTCAAAAGCAGTTGAGAAACCTTCGATTGTATGTGAAATGTAAGTGTTTTCAACTTTACCATTCCATCCTTCAGTCCAATCTACAGAATCATCTTCGTTGTTCTCTAGGTAGATGTTTGTTACTTCAGCAGCACCGCCAAAGAATTCAACACCATCATCAGCACCATTGATTACAGCAATGTTTTCAAATGTTGTTTCTGATCCAACAGCATATAATGATACACCATTGTACTGTGATTCTTCGTTAATTTGAGCACCAGTACCTTTAATTACCAAGTATGTTACGCTACCTGAATCATCGGCATTATCAGTTCCACCATATTTGAAACCACCAACTTCAGCTTCTACATTTGTACCTGCCGTTGTTACACCTTTACCACAGATGGTTAATCCACCCCAGTCGCCTGGTATTCCTTTATCCGAAGCTATTACAACTGGTAATTCTGATGTTCCATCTATGTTAATTGTACCACCCATTAAAACAGCTAAATAAACCTCAGTACCACCCGCATCAGCATGAATCTTAGTTCCTGCTGGAATAGTTAATGAAGCACCGTCTTGTACAATGTATGCACCTGTTAATCGGTATTGTTTACTGGCATCTAATGTAACATCAGTTGTTACGTTTCCTTCTAATTCAACTATCTCAACAACCTCAGCATCAACCCAAGTCCATCCTGATGGATCAACTGTTGCAGGACCGTTATAGCTATTTGCCGGATCAGCTGTTTCGCCTTCTATAATCACATTATTAAGCGAGCCATCGTCTTTCATGTCAACGCTAGTTGCATAGCCTTTAAGCGAAAGACCTGTAATAGTAGCACCTGATTCTAGTTTGAATTGGAGTGCTGTTCCACCAGTTGTAGAAACTGCAGTTAAGTTAACCAACTTAGGATTGTTATTTACCTTGTCAGCTTCAACTACTGTCGAGAAACCTTCGATAGTATGCTCTACATAAGCGTCAGTTACAGTACCGCTCCATCCTTCAGTCCAGTCAATAGCATCATCTTCGTTGTTTTGTAAGAATAATGTACTAACCGATACAGTTCCACCAAAGAACTCAACACCATCGTCAGCACCATTAATGACAGCTACATTTTCAACAGTTGTACCTGATCCAACTGCATAAAACGAAATACCATTATACTGAGAATCGTTGTTTATTTGTGCACCAGTTCCTTTAATTACCAAGTATTTAATTGAACCAGAGTCATCCATATTATCTGTTCCTCCATATTTAAAGTCTCCAACTTCAGCGGTTGCATCTTCACCTGCAGTTGTTACAGCTTTACCACAAATAGTTAAGCCGCCCCAGTCGCCTGGTGTGGCAGATGCTGAAGACATTACAACAGGTAGTGCAGATGTTCCATCAATGTTAATTTTACCACCCATCAATACAGCTAAGTACACTTCTGTTCCGCCGGATTTAGCAACAATCTGTGTTCCTGCTTCTACTGTTAAAGTTACTCCGTCACTTACCATAAAAGCACCATCTAAGCTATATTGCATTGATGACTTCAATGTATAATCTTCTAGTAGCAAACCTTCCATGATTCCCTTTCCCAAGTTGTCAATAACATCTTGACCTGGTGTTGGAGTAGGATCATCATCATCGCTACAGCTAGTTAGAATTGGCGCTGCCAATAATGCTAATGTGAATAGTCTAATTAGTAAATTTTTCATCGTTATCGTTTTTAGGATAATTTATTAGTTGTTTTAATTTAAATCGATATTAATTCCAAGGCTTAATTGAAGACCTTTCTTATATGAGCTCACAACTTCCGTTGTAGTTGGATCATCATTTATTGGTTCAATTACTTGGGTTTGTTTAATGTTTGGATTAAGTAGGTTTTTACCTGTGAATTTAAGTGATACTCTATTTGATATTTTTTTGCTTAGCACTAGGTCAAGTGTCACAAATCCTTTTTCAATAATTTCGTTATTAAATAGGGAGGAACTGTTTACTTTATCTTCAGGTGCACCCAAAGCAAATACCTTATCGGATGAATAATTTCCTGAAAGCGTAGCCATGAAACCTTTTGCTTTATTATCGGCATAACTCAATGCCCCGTTAAAAATGAACTCTGAAGCTCCTTCAATATTAGCTTCTGTTTTATTATTGTATTGGAAGTCTTCTAATAAATCTTGACTAAACCACATTCTAGTGGCATTAAGCGACAGGTTTAAACTTGGTATTTCAGATTCTGTTGCTTTTATAAGGTCAAGTCTGGTCTCTACTTCAAGGCCATACACAGTAGCTTGTTCGCCTGTATTAGCAAAGTAGAAGTAACCCGATGACCCTCTTGTTTGAGCGCGGTTTATTGGGTCGTTAATTTGCTTGTAGAAACCAGTAGCTGAAAACAACTGACCAGCACTTGGGTACATTTCCCATTTAAGGTCGAAGTTGTAATTCTGTGAGCTCTTGAGGTCTGGGTTACCTTTTGTTACCCGTCCTGTTGGAGATACATACTCGAATGGAGCAATTTCTTTAAATTCAGGCAATGTTACTGTTTTACTTGCCGCCAAGCGAAAGGCGCTCTTTTCGTTGATTTGATATTTAAAGTTGATAGCAGGTAAAACATTGTTGTAGCTATTTGATGTTCCACCAATTCTTGCGCCGTTTGGTCCCTGGTAGTTAGCTACATCCCAATTCACATCGAGTTGATTCATTTCGTAACGAGCTCCAACATTACCAGAAACCTTATTCACATCAAATCCGAAGCTTGCAAATCCTGCAAATACCAATAGTTTACCATCATATAAATCAGGTACACCATCTCTAATACGAAGTGTTCCATCTTCGTATAAACTCTCATCAAGTAAGACTTCATCTACGTTATCAACAGATTCAACTGACACTCCACGACCAAGAACACCTACAGCTTTTGAGTTAAAGTCTCTTTGTTTTTGGCGGAAGTTAGCACCAAAATCAACTTTCAGCTTTTTATATTCTTCATCTACAAATTTATACTCATCAGTGATATATCCATTAAGTTCGGCATCTTCAATGTTTTGTAGTGATTTCTTTTGCTGGTAATCGCCTACGTAAGCAAATGCAAAACGATTATCGTCAACAATGTTACCTTGGTTTCTAATTCGGTTAGGCTCTTCGGCATGTACAGTATTGTATCCTAAACCCCATTTCAATAAGTTCTTATCATTAAAACTATGGCGACCCAATAATTGATTAATGAATAAAGTAGTTTGTTTAAGGTTCTGATCTCTCACAAAAGCATTTTCTTCTTGTGGATCCTGATCATATTGAAAGCCTTCACCATTTCTTCCACTTTCGTATAAGTTATCAGTTGTTTTATGAACAAATAAACTATTGAAGTTAATGCTGTGGTTTGTATTGATGTCGTAAACAAAATTCAATAAACCAGTAGTGTTATATTCTGTTTCAAATTCTTCAACGTCGGAATAACTTGTGTTTAGAACGTTTGAGCGATAAGCTTTAAATAAACCAGTGCGGTATTCAGATGAGACTGACTGCGATATAGTACCAAAAATAGAGAGGTCCTTATCGAACAATTTCACTTTTTTACCCCCAAGAATTGAAACGCCATAATTTAAAGGAACGCTCTTTCTGTTTGTATTCCAGCTTTGCTTTTGAACTGCATCAATAGTACTGTAAGGAGCTGAATAATAACCTAAGGTTTGATCGCCAAAATTCTGAGTGGTTTTGAAATTACTAAACACGCCGTTTGTAAATACATTTGTGTTAGCACCACCCTTGATACCTAATGTTACCTTTTCGGTATATGCTTTGGAAGTGATATCAACAGCACCTGAAGTTAAATCACCATAGTTAGCTACAGTGTAAGTTTTGCTAACACCAATATTTTGTATTACGTCCGTTGAGAATAAGTCTAAGTCTATGTTTTTACGTTCAACATCATCTGAAGGAATAGGTAGACCATTCATCGTAGTAGTTAAGTATCTATCTCCAAGCCCTCTTATGAATACATCACCAGTAGCATCGTTCATTGAAACACCAGATATTTTTCCAGTGGCATCTTCGGCATCCGAAATGCCTAATGCCGACATACGCTTAGCACCTATGCTTTCTTTAATGACAGATGCTTTCTTTTGCTCAAGCATCAAAAAGTTCTCCGATTCACGATTGGCCTTGGCAACCACTGTTACCTCATCCAAATCCATCTCAGCAGATCCTAATTGAAAGTCTAGTACAGTTGGTTCGCCTTCTTTAATAACAACACCTTCCTTTAACTGAGGCTCGTACGATATATACTGTACACGTATGTTATAAGTGCCAGGCTCAAGAGGCGGCATTTCATATTCGCCCATGAAGTTGGTAATAGTACCTACTGTTGTGCCATCTATAACTATAGCTGTTCCAACTAATTCTTCACCTGTTTTCGAGTCAGTAATTTTTCCTTTTAATATTCCTGTTTGAGCAGATACCTGTGCAATACATGCCAACAATAGAATACTAATTACAACAATGTTCTTTTTCATCTTTTTCCCATTTTTCATCTGCCTACTTTATGCAGGCGGGGAACGTTTTTTTAACCATCCTTGTGTGTGTTCTGATTAAAATGAAACGTTTCGTTTTTCCCTCTCAATAATTCAAATAATTACAAGGGCAAATGTAGGGGGTGGTAGCAATAGAAGCGATAAGGCATAATTAATTCAATTTTAAGTCTGTGTTAAGGAAGAAAAAGAAGTAAGTGGAAGATAATGAGGAGATACAATACATTCTGGCCATTTTAAGCATCGGGCAGTAAATTTGGGATTAAAGTAGACGTAACATTGGCTTAACAAAGGGGGGGGGG
>NZ_JBNGOY010000042.1:0-54487 GCF_050589805.1 Carboxylicivirga fragile
ATGTAACTCCCATTGAATATGAATTAAATTATTACCAAGTTTTAATTGCGGCTTAAGGTCTTAAAAAAACGTCCGGTTTTTATTTGTAATTCCAATAATCGTTTTGAATGGAAAGACAAGTTTAATAAGGTTAAAACTGATGAGCTGCAAGCTATTTTTAACGAAGATGTAAAAAAACGAAGTATAAAAGAATATAAAAAATCAAAGCTGGTAATGATTGGCCGTGGATGGGTAAAAGCGGGTTTTGATTTTGGGAGTTTTAATGAAAAGAACTTTATCTATAACAAAAGGCGGCAAACTATTTATTTAATTGGCTTACAGCCTGAAATAATAAGTACTACCATTAATCCTTGGTTTATACCCGAAGAAGGTGTTGAGGGCTTTGAGTTTGTACTGGCTAAAAAGGGAGGTTTGTACAATCCGGAGTATACTAAGAAGGTAAAAAGAAACTGTTTGAATAAATTAAAGGCTCAGGCTCAGGAGAAACAAATATTAGAGAAAGCCAAAGAGAATGCGCAAACTAAGCTTAAAGCTTTTTTCGATATTCTAATTGAAGAGGACCTGAAAGATCTTAGGTTCTATTCGAATTACCTTAGCTATAATTTAAATGCATTTCTGAATGATAGCCTTATTGATAAAGATGTGGTTGCTTTGGATTCTATTTTATTACGTTATCATGCTAAGTATGATTCAAAAATTGGGGGCAATTATGTTTTAAGTGCTTTTATGGATTCGATAAAGCGAAAAAAGTACTATGTAAATGATGTAAAATTTCAAGTTCATTCACGAAGCTCTGTGCTGTACGATATAATTAACGATGATCAAATTGATTCATTGGATTATTTAAAAATTAAACAAGCAGATAAGATTAGTTTGACGGATTCTTTATGGTACAACAGTATTGAATTGGATGATCTTCATGCTTACGTTGCAAGCGATGTGGATAGTTTAGTGTCTGGGATAGTTAGATTTTTAAATCGACCTAATACGGTATTTAAGGATTCTGTAACCAATGAACTAAGTAAAGTTCATATGGATAGATTATTGTTTCAACTTGAAGATAAATTTGGAAGTAAAGACGAATAGTGAACCTTCATTTATTTTAGAGTTTTGTCAATCTATTCTTTTAACAGCTCCTTTTTAAGGATTTGATATATTTTATGGCTTGGATATTTATCTATAGCTTGATTTATTGTTTGTAAAGCCTCAAAATAAAAATGCTTATTGTAGTAGCTTGAAATAGTATTCATATATTCATAATGAGACTTTGGCTGATCTACTATATTAAGTTCCTGCAGTTGCTTATTCTTTGCTATTATAATTGTGCCTATTTCAGGTTTCCCGCTTGGAGTATTGCTAATTATCCAATGGTATGATTTGCCTGTTTTAACGTCAGCTTCTGCTAAAGAAACAATACTTTCCGTTATGGAGGTTTGATAAACAAGCTTCTGTGTTTGTGAGTCAATGAGCTTTAACGATAGGTTTAATTCTTTGATATTGTCGTAATTAATGGTTAATGCAATGTTCTTTGGGAATAAAACCTTTGAAGAGCCTGGAAAAACAGCGCTCGTACCACGTATCTGATAAGCCACACCTGATTGGGATAGCAAACTTTTACCTGATTTATTGGTGTTAGCCATTTTTGATAGTTCAGAGGTTTTAGGGGTGTCTTCAATAGGGATAGTGTAATCAGATACAGCGGATATATTAATCTCTTCACCAGAAAATAACATGATGCTAGCATTTCCTTTATTCACTTTTAATTGGTCACTCTCGAGATAGCGCTGAGGTAACTCAAGATTAATTTCTTTCGAGTCACGAATCAAAACCCCTTCGCCATCAAGCGTAAGAATCATGGCTGAATACTTTTCTTCATTTTGCGCGTTGCATAATTGAACTAGACTAATAAAGCCAAGTAATAATGTTATTATTTTCATGAATCTCCATAAAAGTGAAATCAAAAATAGTACTAAATATTGGCTTTTAAACGCTTTGTGTTGTATTGATTTACTTAAATTGCGTCCATGAAAATTATTAAAACCATTATAATATTTTTAATCTGTTCACAACATTTTGTTGCATCTGGTCAAGATGAATCTTCATCGCTATTATACGATTCGATTAACGTGAAAATACAAAATGACTTGCTTGAATACCGAGCTTCTATATCATCAATAGATGCCATTGAAGAGATAAAATTATTAAAAGAAGTTGGGACTAATTATCACCGAATAAATGCTTTGGATAGTGCCGTTTTTTATTATGATTTAGGTGCACAGAAGGCTTTTAATATACAGAACAAGGAGTTATTTTCTGCGTTAAAGTACAACCTTAGTTTGGTGTATTTTAATAAAGGCATGTTCCAATCGGCACTCGACGCGGCTATAATAGCATTAGAAACAGATAAGAAACAGAATAACTTGGATAAGGTGGCTTCGTCATTAAATATTGTTTCACTTATATATCAAGAATGGAGTATTTATGATAGAGCCTTAGAGTATCGTTTGGAATCTATAAAAATAAGTGAGGAGACGGGTAACTATGTGGAGCTAGCAAATGGATACTTTAACTTAGGAAGCCTTTTTGTGAAAATAGGAAAGCACGATAAGGCGATGAATAATTTTAGTACGGCTAAAAAGAAATACCAAACTTTGTTATTCGAGAATCCTTTGGATAAACAATTAAAACAAAATTTGTCGGAATGTATCTATTCTATCGGAGGGGTTTATCTTTATAAAGAAGATTATGACACGGCTCTGGAGATGTTTAACGAAGCCTTGGAGATAAAAATAAATTTAGTTGATAAGATCGGTATAGGGAATTGTTATTATCAAATAGGTTTGCTTAGTTTTTTACACAATGAGTTGGAACAAGCTAAGCAAAGTTTTTTTCATGCCTTGCAGTTTAAAAATAGTGCCGGAGATAAAAAAGGAATAGCACTGGTTTATTACCGAATAGCTGACCTCTATTACCATTGGAAAAGGTTTGATCAGTCAGAGAATTTTGCTAGAAAAAGTATTCACGTGGCAAACGAAATTGAAGATCGTGAGCTGTTACAAGAGGGTTATAAATTGCTTTACCATATCTACTCTGATCAAAAGAAGTATAAAATGGCACTGCATTACCATGAGCTTTATAAATCACATTCTGATTTAATCATCAATGAAAACATAGCTAGTGTTGTTGAGGAGCTTAATGTGCGATACGAAACAGAAAAGCAAGAGAAGGAGAACAAGATTCTTATTGGAGAGAATAGAATAAAGGAGCTAACCATTCAGAAACAGAAATCGATGGGATTCTATTTGATCGGAATGATTGTTTTAATTCTGGTAATCGTTATAGTGCTTTATATACTATATCGCTCCAAACGAAGAGCTAATCGCATAGTCTCGCATAAAAATATCTTATTGGGCGAACAGAATGTGAGAATTGCTCATCAAAATAAAGAGATTGAAGCTAAGAGTAAAGATTTAACGGACAGTATACAATATGCGTTAAGAATACAAGAAGCCATGTTGCTTGATAGTAAACAGTTAAATGAAGTGGTGCAAGATGCTTTTATTCTGTTAAAGCCAAAGGATATAGTAAGTGGTGATTTTTATTGGTTTACTGAGCATGAAGATAAAGCGATTATTGCTGCTATTGACTGCACTGGTCATGGCGTACCCGGTGCCTTTATGAGCATGTTGGGAAATACACTTTTAAACCAAATAGTTTTACGCGAGGGCATTACTTCGCCAGAATTGATATTGGAGCGATTGAGTCAAGAAGTTCAACTGGCACTTAAACAGGAGAAGACTCAGAATCAGGACGGAATGGACATGGCATTGTGTGTGATTGATAAAACAAATAATAGTGTTTCGTATTCAGGTGCCAAAAATCCGTTAATCATCATTAAGGATGGCGAAGCAACGCGTATTAAAGCCAATAAGAAACCCATTGGGATTAGCCGATATGAGAAGGAAGAGTTTGTGAAACATACCTTTGAGGTGGATGAAGAGACTTTTTTTTATATGTTTTCAGATGGTTTTGTCGATCAATTTGGCGGACCTAAAGGAAAGAAATTTATGGTGAAACGCTTTCAACAATTATTATTGGATATTCATCAGAAACCCATGCATGAACAGAGCGATACTTTGAATTCCACTTTAAATAAATGGATGAGGAACGACGAACAGATTGACGACGTATTAGTGGTTGGTTTTAAGTTAGTTGGTAAATAGATTACAGTCAAATTATACATTATTAGATATGCAAAAAGCATTAATTTCCATTCTTTCTATTCTTCTTTTCTATACGGCTTATTCGCAAGAGCCTATTCAGACCGTTCTTCAGAAAGGACATTCTCGTTATGTGACTTGTGTTGATATTAGTGCTGATGGAAAATATGCCATTACAGGTAGTGCTGATAATACCTTAAAGCTGTGGAATATAAAAAGTGGAAAAGAGATTAGAAACTTTACGATGCATACCGAAGCCATTCGTTCCGTTTTTTTTAATGCCGAAGGAACTAAAATAGTGAGTGCTTCAAATGATAATAAAGCCATTGTATATGATGTGATAAAGGGTAAGGTATTGGCCGAGATGCAAATTGATAATAAGTTGGAGAAGGCCTGTTTTACACCTGATGGTAGTAAAGTAATTACGGCTGATGACCGTAATTTGCTAAGCCTTTGGGATGCCAACACTGGCCAGCTTATTGGAGATTACAAGAAGCATTATTCGGCTGTAATATCTAAGCAATCATTTACTAACGACGGTAATGCTTTTCTGCAATATGTGGATAGAAACGAGATGGTAAGCGTAAATCTACAAGATAGTGCTGCTGTAATTTCGTTTAAGGCCGATAAGCCGTACGACTATGCCATTAGCCCCAATAATAAGTATGTTGCTATTGCTACCGAAAAGAAAGAAGTGCTTTTGTTTGATTTAAAAACGGGAGAGAAGTTACGTGATTTAAATGCCACTGTAGATAAACCCTGCGATGGTTGTAAAAGTTATTTGGTGTTCAGTCATAATAGTAAATACATGGCAACGGCATCAAAATATGCACCGGTAACTATTTGGGACATAAAAACAGGTAAGGTTGTTGCCCAATTTGAAACTGACGCCGATTGGTTTGATGAGCTTAAGTTTAGTCCTAATGATGAAAATGTTGTGTTATCTGCCGACGATGAAATGTGGGTATGGAATATTAAAAGCGGTAAGGAGTTATTAAACTTATCATTCGATGGTCTGGAATGCATACCCGTTATAAGCCCTGATAGTAAATCGATTTTAACAACTGGTACATTTAATAGGACGGCACTTTGGAGTTTATCATCTGGAAAATCGTTAAAACACTTAGGAGGATACCTGAATAAGGAGCACCAAGATGGCATACCTTTTAAACAAGGCGATTGGTTTCATACCAACATACTTCGCTACCTTGGTTTGAAGTCAGGAATAACATTGAGTAGTGATGGTAAGTTTTTGGTAAAAGGAAGCATCGACTCAACAGCTTTTAGGCTCAACCTTGAAAATGGTAAAGTGGAGAAGTGGTTTCAAGGGCACACGAAGAAAGTAATAAGTACAGATCTTAGTCCTGATGGTAAATTATTGCTTACAGCCAGTGCCGATGGAAAACTGAAACTGTGGGATGTCGAAACAGGAAAGCTAAAACGCACTTATAAAGGGCATAGTGATTTGGTTTTTGATGCCCGGTTTAGTAATGATGGAACCAAAATAGTGAGTGGTAGCTGGGATTCAAGTTTAAGAATATGGGAGCTTGAAACAGGAAAGATTCATAGCTCAGCTCATTTGGATCAAGCATCACCTTATAGAGTCTCTTTTACACCTAACGATTTATATGTGCTTAGTAGCGACCTAAGTGAGCAGCTTCGTATGTGGGAGGTGGATGTAGCGAAACAATTTAGATCCTTAATCGGCCACACTAAACTGGCCACCGACATTTGTTATAGTCCCGATGGTAAGTACGTGCTGACTGCCAGTTTAGATGGAATGGTTAAAATGTGGGATTTGTTTTCGGGTATGTTGGTGAACAAATTAAGTGGACACAGCTCTGGAGTATATTCACTGGCATTTGCACCCAATGGTGAATTTATTGCATCGGGAAGTAATGATAGAAGTATCATTATTTGGGATCCTACGAGTGGAAAAAGAATTAGAACTTTAAAAGCTCATTCGGGGGCTGTCTCCTCCATACAAATTGACGCTGCAAGTCAGCGTATGGTTTCTTGTAGTGTTGATGGCGAAATTATTGTGTGGGATATGGCTAACTATACGCAGCTTTATACCTATATTCAAATAGATAGGGATAATTGGTTAGCGAAAACACCTGGAGGATATTTTGATGGGACACCCGAGGCCATAAAGAATATCAATTATGTGTCGGGACTCATAGTGGTGGCAGTAGAAAGTTTATTTGAAAAGTATTATACGCCCAACCTTATTACACGTATCAATGCAGGTGAATATTTTCTGGACGAACAAAATGATATCACCACGCAAATTAATACTGCACCTTCTATTCACTTAAATATTCATGATGAGAATTTTCACAATCATTTATCCGAGACTGATTCGGTAGCATGGTTTCAGAATCAAATTGATTTAACAGTTGCGCTTGTTGATGAAGGAAGTGGCTTGGATGAGCTTAGGGTGTTTAACAATGAGAAGCTGGTTTATAGCGAACAATTTTCTAAATCAAGTATTCGTAGAGGTAAAAAAGTAAAGCAGCATATTAATATCGCTGTAGCTCCAGGTGAAAACAATATTACAGCCATCGCCTATAGTAAACAACGTACCGAATCAGCCCCTTCATCCATTAAGATTCATTATGATGGAGTGGAAACAGATGCTAAACTTTTTATTTTATCGGTGGGGGTCAATAAATATAAAAACCCGTCTTATAATTTATCGTATGCGGTTAACGATGCGAAAGCTTATACCAAAGCTATCCGAAAGAGCTCATCTGCTATTTTTAGGGATGTTGAAGAAGTATTTTTAAGTAATGATGAGGTGAGCAAGGAGTCACTAACAGAAGCTTTTGCCAACATCGCATTAAAATCAGAGCCACAAGATGTTTTTGTTTTCTATTATGCAGGGCACGGTGTTATGAATTTGTCAAAGAATAGCGACGAAGATTTTTACATTATTCCACATGATGTCACCCAAATGTATGGCGATAAAGCAATGTTGACACAAAAGGCATTGTCGGCAAAGGAAATGTTAGAGCTATCGAAGGAAATACCCGCACGTAAGCAGATGTTTATCCTCGATGCCTGTCAGTCGGGAGGAGCCTTATCTACTTTTCAAACACGAGGAGGGAATCGCGAAAAAGCCATTGCTCAGTTGGCACGTAGCACTGGCACCTATTTTCTTTTAGCCAGTGGTGCTGTTCAATATGCATCGGAAGCGAAAGAGCTAGGGCACGGTATATTTACTTATGCTATATTAGAGGGTTTAGAAGGGAAAGCTGATGGTATTTCGGGTGATGAAAAAATTACTGCCAATGAGTTACGCGCATACGTAGAGGATCGTGTCCCAGAGCTAACGGATAAATACATGTTAACCCCTCAATATCCTACTGGTTATAGTTTTGGTCAGGACTTTCCAATCGTAATAGTAAAGTAAATATGAGAATCCTTTTTGAGATTGACTAATTTTCCTACGTTACCCATGTAATAAATCTTTAATTGCGGTATGATTACAATTTGTGCGACTATAAGTCCTACTAAAAATATTCGTGCAATGTCACGTAATATCATAGGCCAAGAAAATATTACGGAGATATTTTTAAATACGCCAATTAATGTTTGTGAAAAGCGAGATGTGAAAGGTCTTTATAGAAAGGCCAGGGTAGGGGATATTACAAATTTTACAGGTGTTTCTGCAAAATATGAAGAGCCAACAAATGCTGATTTAACAATCGATACTTCCCTAGTTGAACTTGAAGAAAGTATTAAAATGATTATGCAATTAATAATTGCAAAGATTAAGGATTGAGAGAGTGTTTTTCCATCTGACACTCCTGATAATCTAATACTGTAAGCTTTCCAATATTAAGACTGATCCTCCTCCCAAACTATACATGTACTTCCCTTTTTTGTGTTCAATAAATTAGCTACGGCTTTACTTTCCGATACAAAAGTTCTTAAAGATATTGCCCAATACCTCGTCAGTGTTGATGTGACCAGTTATCTCGCCTAGAAAATGTAAAACCTCACGTATATCTTGTGATAGCAAATCGCCAGACAAGCCAGTTTGTAGACCATCACTTACGCGCAAGATAGCTTCATGCGATTTTGAAAGGGCTTCGTAGTGACGGGCATTGGTAACAATTACTTCATCGTTATCTAAAGCGGTTAGGTTAACTGTTTTAAGTAATTCCGATGTGAGCGTGTCAATGTTGCTTTGCATTTTCGCCGAAATGGGTACAAGAGAGTCAATGCCATTTAGTTCTCGAAATGCAGCTTGATCGAAACGGTTTTCGACCACGATATCTTCTAATAAATCGGTTTTATTAATGACCACGATCAACTGTTGTTGCCCTTCCGTTAGTCGACTCTTAACATTGGTGATGGCCTCATGTATTTTTTCATCCGGATCGTTCACATCCAACATTAATAAAACAATATTGGCTTTGTCAATTTTACTATAAGTACGTTCAATACCTAGATTCTCAATTTTATCTTTGGTGGTACGAATACCGGCTGTGTCAATAAAACGGAATGTGATGCCTTCTATGTTAATGGTATCTTCAATTACATCGCGTGTAGTACCATGTATGTCTGATACTATGGCTCTGTCTTCTTGCAATAGCGTATTGAGTAAAGTTGACTTGCCTGCATTGGTATGTCCAACAATAGCTACTGGAATACCGTTTTTTATGGCGTTGCCCAAGGAAAACGACTGACACAATTTATTAATTAAGGATTCAATGTTATTGACAAGCTCACTCAGTTCTGATCGGTCAGCAAATTCAACATCTTCTTCACTAAAATCGAGTTCGAGCTCAATAAGGGTGATGAAGTTTAACAGTTGCGCACGTAGATTGATTAATTCGTTAGAGAAACCACCACGCATTTGTTGCAGTGCAACACGTCTTGCTGCTTCACTTTGAGAGGCAATTAAGTCAGCCACAGCTTCAGCCTGCGACAAATCCATTTTGCCGCTTAGGAATGCACGCTGAGTAAATTCGCCAGGAGTGGCGAGGCGTGCTCCTTTTTTAATAAGCAATTGCAAAATCTGCTGCTGTATATAGGGCGAACCGTGACAAGCTATTTCGGCAATGTCTTCGCCTGTAAAGGAGTGAGGCGCTTTAAAAATACTTATTAGTACTTCATCAATATTTGTTTCTTCATTGACAATAGAGCCAAAATGCACCGTGTTAGCTTTCTGATCAGCTAGAATTTTATTCTTCGAAGCTGGTTCAAAAATTGATTGACAAATTGAAAAAGATTCAGCTCCAGATAAACGGATGACAGCAATGGCTCCCATGCCTTGAGCAGTTGATATGGCACAAATTGTATCGTTAAATTGCATCTGATAATAGTATTTAGTGCAAAATTAGTAAAATAGATGGTTTCATAGGATTATTAATTCAATGAACTATTTCAAAAATTATAGTAAATTTACATTGTTAAATTATTTTTATGCTTCAAAATCGCCTATTTATTTCATTGTTGATGCTATTGATACTACCGTTTGCTCATGCCAATGAAGCGGATAGTATTCAGGCTCTTATCAATTCAACAAATGATGTAAAAGCAAAAACAGAATGGTACATTGAGTTAGGTAATTATTGGCGAAATAAAAAGATTACGAAGGCGGAAGAGGCATTTAAACAGGCTGTTGTTCTTGCCGAAAGCCTTGATGATAAATCGTTAATGGCACAGGCTTACCTGGGCTTTGGTATAGTCCATGGCCGCTTTCATCGCAGAGATTCAGCCTACTATTATTATAAAGAAGCATTAGTCAGATTTAAGGAGCTGGATGACAAATTATTAATTGGCCGTACTTTAAATAGCCTTGGCTTATTGAATTATAAACAAGGAAATTATTCTGAGGCCAGTAAGTGTTTCGATGAGGCATTAGCCATGCCGGAACTGGAAAATGATAAGGAATTATTAACCATGCTGTATGGTAATATGTCGCTTCTGTATAAGCGTATTGGTGACTATTTGAGTTCTTTGGAGTATTCGCAGAAATCCATTGATTTATGTCGTGAGCAAAATGATTTATATGGCTTGAGCAAGATACTGTCTAATCATGGTTTGTTATATGGACATCTAGGTAAGCATAAAACTGCCATTAAATATCATCTGGAGTCAATTGAGGTAAGAAAGCAGTTAGGCAATCTTTCGCGTTTAGCTTATCCTTTGCATAATATTGGTTTGGCCTATGAAGGTTTAAAGCAATACGACGAAGCTTTGGATTATTATCAACAATCGCTGGATATTAAAAAGAAAGTTAATGATGAAGCAGGAATTGCACGCAGCTATAACAATATAGGAATCATTCATAAGAGTAAAGGAGAATATGAACAAGCTTTGTATTATCTCGAAGAATCATTGAAGATAAAAAAGAAACTAGGTTTAAAAAGTGGCATTATTCATACCGAAGTTAATATTGCAAATCTGTTTAAAGATAAAGGAGAGCATATAAAGGCAATTGATTATTATCTTACTGTTTTAAAGAGTAAGCGAAAAATAATTGATAACTCTGAGTTGTTACGTGTATACAAGGGGCTCTATTCATGTTATAAAAGTGTTGGAAATCTGGAACTCGCCATTGATTATTTAGAGAAATTTAATGTCTTGGAGGATGAGCAAATAAATGAGGAGACCAATAAACAGATAGCTAATCTTGAGGTGAAGTATCTGACAAAAGAAACAGTTGCTAAAAACCTTAATCTGCTTCAACAAAATGAGATAATAAGCTACCAAATTAAGTTGCGAAATATATACAGTTTATTATTAGCTTTGGTATTACTACTTGTTCTTGTGTTAGCTTTCCAGTTTTACAAGTCTAAGATTAGAGTTGCTAAAACCAATCAACTGTTGCAAAATAGAAATGAGGAAATAACTCATCAGGCCAAAGAGTTAGAGAGAGTGAATGAGGATTTGGTAAAGCTTACCCACTTTAAGGATGATGTCAATAGTATGTTGGTGCATGATTTGAAAAATCCTTTAAATACGATTATCAATTTACCAAAACAACTTGATGTTCCCGACAAGGATAATATGATTATTAATGCTGGTAAGCAGATGCTGCAATTAGTGCTTAATATGCTTGATGTGAATCAGTATGAACAAGGTAAATTAGAACTTAATAAGGGCAAGTGCCATTTTTCTGAAATTCTCATTCAAGCCATTGAAGAAGTGTCGTTTTTGGCAAGAACCAGATCGCTTACCATTAAAGATGATTCTGTTCAGGATGTGTTGTTAGAAGTAGACGCAGAGTTAATAAAAAGAGTATTGGTTAATTTATTATCAAATGCCATTAAATTTTCTCCTCTGGATGGGATTATTACTTGTGAAGGAGAAGTGAAAAGTGGAATGTTTACCTTTAAAATTAGCGATCAGGGACCTGGTATTAGCGAAGATTTACAAGGCAAAATATTCGACCGTTTTGAAAGTTCCAAGGGCTTTGATACGGGTTTGAAATCAACCGGTTTGGGCTTGTCTTTTTGCAGAATGGCTATTGAAGCTCATAGTGGAAGCATTGACGTTTCATCTGAATTAAATAAGGGAGCAACTTTCATTCTTAGCTTAAATGTCGAAGAAAGTCCGTCATCTGTTATTGAAGATATTAAAGAGAATCATTCCAGGATTGATTCTCTTTCCATTGATTGTAAAAATACCCTGGTTGAGTTTTTACAAACAATGCAATCTATGGAGTTATATCAACTATCGGAGCTTGAAGTAGTCATTTCAGATTTTGATAAGAAAGGTATTTGTGAGGTTTCATCTTGGTTGCAGCAATTGCGTGAGGCTATTCAGGTTTGTGATGAGAGTAGATACAACGAGTTAATAAATCAAATGAATGAAGTACTCGAATTATAAAATATTGGTGGTTGACGATAAGGTAGAAAGTTTACAAACCATTGTTCACTTTTTAAAGCAATCGTACCAAAATTGTACCATTTATCAGACTAATATTAGTTCAAAAGCTTTGACTATTGCCATTAAGGAACTACCTGATTTGATTGTAACAGATTGGGATATGCCTGATATGAATGGGATTGAGTTAATGAAAGCTTTGAAGTCGGATACAATCACCCGCGATATTCCAGTTATTATTGCTACTGGCGTTATGCTTACCTCTGATAATTTGAAATTAGCGCTTGATGCCGGCGCCATGGATTATGTGCGTAAACCCATTGACCCTGTTGAATTGAAGGCACGTGTGCATTCAGCCTTGGTACTAACGCAATACCATCGGCAGATGATTGATTTAAAGAATAAAAAATTAGCAGATAATGCGGTTAATCTAATTAAAGCAAATGAGTTTAATGTTGAAATTAAAAACAAGATTTCTCATTTAGCCAATCACTTAGAATTACATAATGTTGATTCGCATATTTTATGTGAGATTCAAAGTGAGATAGATTTTAAAATCAAAAGTAATGGCTGGGATCAATTTGAGTCAGCCTTTGAAGCCGTACATCCAAACTTTAAAAAGACCTTACTGGATGCTTACCCGGGATTAACGCCAACCGAATTGAAGTATTGTGCTTTTATCAGGATGGGAATGAGTAGTAAAGATATTGCTTCAGTTTTATACCTTAACCCTGCTAGTGTTAAAGTAACTCGCTCTCGCTTACGCAAAAAGTTGGCCTTGGAAACGGCACAAAATTTAGAGATCTTTTTATCAAATTTTTAAACTGCAGGATTTTTGGCTTATTAGCCGATCGCATAAAGATATTAAGGCTTTACTTAATTAGAGCGTTGGTATTCTCAAAAAAAATTATAACTCTAGTGTTTTAGAGAGCGATTATTTAGAATGTCGAGATAAGTCAAGATGCGTGATGTTCAAATTAACAATGGTGATTACCGAACGTTCTTAGTATACGATATTCTATGTTTTCTCATTATCATAGATTCTTTTTTTTCTTTCATCAAACAAACGTTTACTTTCATCAGCTTTACATTTCAATTTATCCGTGATTTGTGTATTGTTTACCTTTTGCTAACCTATTTTCTGTATCCTTAGTGGGCTTAGTTCGTATCAATGGTGTTAACAATTTTTGTTAACGCTTACTATGCCTTAAAATTTGGCAATTGATATTGAAGAAAATTAATTAAAATAAACCCAGTAAGTAGAAGTATGGAAAACTTTACTCAACGAATTAAACTTTTATTGTGGTTGATGTTATTGTCAACCAGTATTATTTTTTCACAAGAGGAAATTAACGGACCAGTTAATAATACCGTAAAAATTATTAGTGTCACTGATCCTAATTGTGGTGATTGTGATTCACGTGAAGATTGTTGGTATAGAATTGAAGTTGAGGATGCCTCTGCATTTTCGGCTGATGATAGAGTGTTAATTGTGCAAATGAAAGGAGCGTCCATTGATGTTTCCAACACGGCTAGTGGAGGTCAGATTACAGATATTGGAAATGCTGGTAATTATGAGTTCTTTTTAGTTGGTAAGGTTGATTACGCTAACAATTATATTTATCCAAGAGGTGAATTGAAGCGAACCTACGATTATGATGGTTTGATGCAATTGATTAAAGTGCCTACTTACACCGGTGATGTTGAAATTAATTCAGACTTAATTGGGGAGGCATGGAATCCTGCAACAGGCAGAGGTGGAGTCATTGCCATTTTTGTTGACGGTACTTTAACTTTTAATGCCAACATTGATGTATCAGGTAGGGGTTATCAAGGGGTTACCGTAAGTGTTAATGGTTCGCCTGATAATTGTAGTGTGAATCCAAGTACTCAGATGGTATGGCCATCAGCGAATGCAGATGTGAGTCCAAAAGGGCAAGGTATTGTGGTTGATGACCCTCTCTATAATGGTGGACGTGCGCCTCGTGCCAATGGAGGCGGTGGCGGAGTTAGTGGTGACTCTGGTGGCGGCGGTGGATCTAACTATGGTGCCGGAGGTGCTGGAGGTGATCGCTGGTGTGATAATGGAGCTGCCCCGGCAGGTGGTTTAGGTGGTGTTGAAATGACTTCATATATAGCACAGAATCGTATTTTCTTTGGAGGAGCCGGAGGAGCTGGTTTTGTTACAAGTGGTAATTCTGCATCTGCTGCCCATGGTGGTGGATTAATCGTTATAAAAGCCAAAAAAATTATCGGTAACGGACATTCAATTTTGGCATCAGGATCGTCTCCTTCTGCTGCAGGAACAGGTATTGATGGTGGCGGCGGTGGCGGCGGCGGTGGTACCGTTGCTTTTGAAATACAGGAGTTTGAAGGAAGCTTAACCGTAGATGTTTCAGGTGGAGATGGACAAGACCTGGGAACAGCTGTTCTTCACGGCCCTGGCGGTGGTGGCGGCGGTGGTGCCTTTTTGCATAACCTTCCAATATTACCTTCTGGTATTATAGTAGAAGCTAATGGAGGAGAAGGTGGAATACACAACGGAGGCGCACGAAATAATTCAGTTGATGGATCTGCTGGAGGTGTTGTTTCCTATTTTAACTTGGTTTATTCAGATGAGGATTCAGATGAAGATAACATTAGTGACTACTGTGATTTAGATACTGATAATGATGGACTTCTTGATTCAGATGAGGATGGAAACACTGGGTTTGATCCTAGTAAAGATGCCGATGCTGATGGTATTCCTAATTACAAAGATAACGATGATAGTACACCTGGTTTTCCGGCTATGGTGGATACAAATAGTGACGGGATAAATGATCTTTACGATAGAGACAAAGATGGTATTGCGGATTTTCTTGATCTGGATAGCGATAATGATGGTATAATGGATGCTACCGAAGCTGGAGGTGTTGCAGATGCCTCTGGTGCTCTAAGTAACTATACTGATACAGATATTGATGGATTGAATGACTCTGTCGATCCTGATAATGGCGGAACGCCTCTAACTAAACCTGATTATGATGGTGATGGTGCTCCTGATTTTCTTGATTTGGATTCAGACAACGATGGTGTTTCTGATGCATACGAATCATCCGCCTCAACCATCGCTACAGGAGTAGATGATGATAACGATGGTATTGATAATATATTTGATGTTGATCAAGGAGGGGTGTTTAATACGGTAATTGATCGCGATGGAGATACGATTGATGACATGTTTGATATTGATTCCGATAATGATGGAATAACCGATTATTATGAAACCTCAGGTATTGCTCCAAGTGGATCAGACTCTGATGCTGATGGCATTGATGATACCTTTGATCTTGATCAAACCGGGGGAGCTGATGTTGATGGTGATTGGATCGACGATAAATCTTTACCTCTGGATTCAGATAGTGATATGCTTTATGACATCCACGATTTAGATGCTGATGCTGATGGTATCGTTGATAATATTGAAGCACAGTCTACATCTGGTTATGTTGCCCCACTAGGCATAGATACCGATACGGATGGTTTAGATAATGCTTACGATGATGATAATGGAGGAACAATAATTATTCCTTCAAATATTGATGGTGATGATAAACCAGATTTTATAGATACCAACTCAGATGAAGATAGTAAATCTGATATTGTTGAAGCTCATGATTTTAACAGGGATGGTGTTAGTGATATTTTACCATTAGGAACTGATACAGATAATGATGGTATTGATGATATTTTTGATAGCATTGTTGGAAATGACCCTGCTGATGGAGGGGAATTACCAACCGATTATCCAGATGTGGATGATCCTGGTAATGATCGTGATTGGAGAGAGAATTTACCGGGAGTGGTTCTTTCTGTTGACAGAGCTTTATTGGCTGAAAATGTTCAAGTTGCAACTATTACTTTAACATTGAGTGAAACTTCTTACCAACCAGTGACTATACCTTTAACTTATACTGGATCTGCTACAAATGTTGATGATTATAATCGGGCGGTTTTAAGTAATGCTCCAGACGTTAATTCTGTTGTAATACCTGCTGGACAATTGGTCGGTGAAATTACAATTACCACAGTTGATGATTCTGTGGATGAACAACCTGAAACAGTGATTGTGACAGCAGGCGTTGTGACCGGTGGAAAAATAATTGGTGATGATAATAGAACTATTACCATTGTTGATAATGATGCAGCCGGATATACTGTTTCGGCTATTTCAAATAGTATTGATGAAAGCGGAACTACAGCAACTTTTAGTGTTGTTTTAAACTCAGTTCCAACAGCTGATGTCGTGTTGGATTTAGCATTATCAGTTGATGATTTAACGGAGGCAAATATTGATGCTCTAGGAAATGAGCTTACTTTTGAAGTTGGTAACTGGAATGTTGCCCAGGTCGTAACTGTTACTGGACAAGATGATGTCATTATTGATGGTGATCAAACTTTTGATATTGTTATTAGTATCAAATCTACCACTGATGTCAATTATAATGTTTTAGGAGCCCAAACTATAAGCGGAACTAATATTGATGATGATGAAGCTCCTGTTGCTAATGACGATACTGATTTAGTAGCAAATGAAACAAATGAGGATGTTCCTTTTATAATAAATGTACTTTCTAATGATACTGACGACAAGGATGCGCTTAACTTAGCTTCTGTTGACTTAGATCAGGTAACAGGTGGTGTACAGAATAGTATTACAAATGCATATGGTACGTGGAACGTTAGTAATATTGGTGTAGTTACTTTTACACCTTTACTTAACAGTAGTGGCGTGGCTACAATTAATTATACAGTAGCCGATACGGATGGGCTTGTTTCTAATGAAGCTACCTTGTCGGTAAATGTTGTGGCTATCAACGACGCACCTGTTGCTGTTAATGATCTTAATAATTCTACAAACGAGGATACATCTTTAAATGATATTGTGATAGCAGATAATGATACCGATGTTGATGGTTCGGTTCAGGCTTCCACCATCATTTTAATCGATCCGGGCAATGTGACCAATACCGGTAATTCTTCAACTCCACTTATAATTGCTGGCGTTGGTGTTTACTCTGTTGATGCTTCAGGAAATGTGGATTTTGTTCCAGCATTGAATTATAATGGACCTGCTAATGTCAATTATACTATAGATGATGATATGGGTGCTACATCTAATGTTGCAACTGTTTTTATTACTGTGGATTCACAAAATGACGAACCTACTGCTGTTGACGATACAGGTAATAGTACCAATGAAGATAATCCGATTACGGTTGTAACCATTAATAGTAATGATACGGATGTTGACGGAAATGTTGTAGCAACAAGTATTGTATTAATAGACCCTTCGGATGCTGGTAACACAGCTAATAGTGGTGCTGATTTAGTAATTTCAGGTGTGGGAACTTATAGGGCGGATGTTATCGGTAATGTTTCATTTACTCCGGTAGCAAACTACAATGGTGCTGCCAATGTAAACTATACAATCCTGGATAATAGTGGCGCTATTTCAAATGTAGCAACAGTATATATAAATGTTGTGGCTCAGAACGATGCTCCAGTTGTGACAAATCCTGTTAATGTAATTACAGCAGAAGATACGCCATATACTTTTACTGGTGCTTTCCTGATAAGTGTAGCTGATGTTGATGGAGATGATCAAACAGTTACCGTAACAGTAACTAATGGAGTTGCATCTTTATCACAAATTACAAACCTTGCTTTTACAACAGGTGATGGTGATGCTGATGCAACAATGGTATTTTCAGGTACATTAGGTGATATTAATGCAGCTTTAAATAACATCGTTTATACGCCAACAGCGGATTACGATGGATTGGCATCATTAAGTATAAATACTTCTGACGGAACTGCCTCCGATGATGGTGCTGTAAGTATTACGGTAACACCAGGTAATGATGCCCCAGTTGCCGTTAACGATTTAAATAATTCTGTTGATGAGGATAATCCAATAACGATTAATTTTATTGCAAGTAACGATACAGATGTTGATGGGTCAGTATTAGCTTCTACTATTGTTTTGATAGATCCAAGCAATGGAACTAATACAGGTAATTCAAGTACACCACTAGTGATTTCTGGTGTTGGAACTTATACTATTAATGCGCTCGGTAATTTAACTTTTACACCAGTACAAGATTTTAACGGATCAGCAAATGTATTTTATACAATTGATGACGATGGAGGTTTGACATCTAATGTTGCAACAGTGCAGATTACTGTTGATCCGGTTAACGATGCCCCAGTAGCCGTTAATGATGTATTAATTGCTGATGAGGACAATGATGCGACTGTTAACGTAACAACAAATGATACGGATGTTGATGGAACAGTTGATGTAACAACTGTCGATCTTGATCCATCTACCGGAGGTATTCAAACTACCTTTGCAAGCACCAATGGTGATTGGAGTGTAGATAATACCGGATTAGTGACCTTTACTCCTGATGCCAATTGGTTTGGAGATGAAGTAATCAACTATACAGTTAACGATAATGATGGAACCGTTTCAAACAGTGCAACTATAACAGCTACCATTAATGACATTAACGATGCCCCAGTAGCCGTTAATGATGTATTAAGTGCTGATGAGGACAATGCCGCGACTGTTAACGTAACAACAAATGATACGGATGTTGATGGAACAGTTGATGTAACAACAGTCGATCTTGATCCTTCTACCGGAGGTATTCAAACTACCTTTGCAAGCACCAATGGTGACTGGAGTGTAGATAATACCGGATTAGTGACCTTTACTCCTGATGCCAACTGGTTTGGTGTTGAGGTAATCAACTATACGGTTAACGATAACAATGGAACTGTTTCAAACAGTGCAACCATCACAGCTACCATTAATGACATTAACGATGCACCAGTGGCTGTTAATGATGTGTTAAGTGCTGATGAGGACAATATTGCGACTGTTAATGTAACAACAAATGATACGGATGTTGATGGAACAGTTGATGTAACAACAGTCGATCTTGATCCATCTACCGGAGGTATTCAAACTACCTTTGCAAGCAGCAATGGTGACTGGAGTGTAGATAATACCGGCTTAGTGACCTTTACTCCTGATGCCAACTGGTTTGGAGATGAAGTAATCAACTATACAGTTAACGATAACAATGGAACCGTTTCAAACAGTGCAACTATCACAGCTACCATTAATGACATTAACGATGCACCAGTAGCCGTTAATGATGTATTAAGTGCTGATGAAGATAACAATGCAACAGTTAATGTTACGACTAACGATACAGATGCTGATGGTACAATTGTAGTAAGTACAGTTGATTTGGATCCATCTACCGGAGGTATTCAAACTACCTTTGCAAGTACCAATGGTGATTGGAGTGTAGATAATACCGGATTAGTGACCTTTACTCCTGATGCCAACTGGTTTGGTGTTGAGGTAATCAACTATACGGTTAACGATAATGATGGAACACCATCTAATAGTGCTACTATTACAGCTACTATTAATGATATCAATGATGCACCAGTTGCAGTCAACGATGTATTAAGTGCTGATGAGGACAATGTTGCGACCGTTAACGTAACAACAAATGATACGGATGTTGATGGAACAGTTGATTTAACAACAGTCGATCTTGATCCATCTACCGGAGGTATTCAAACTACCTTTGCAAGCAGCAATGGTGACTGGAGTGTAGATAATACCGGATTAGTGACCTTTACTCCTGATGCCAATTGGTTTGGAGATGAGATAATCAACTATACGGTTAATGATAATGATGGAACTGTTTCAAACAGTGCAACTATCACAGCTACTATTAATGACATTAACGATGCACCAGTAGCCGTTAATGATGTATTAAGTGCTGATGAGGACAATGCTGCGACTGTTAACGTAACAACAAATGATACGGATGTTGATGGAACAGTTGATGTAACAACAGTCGATCTTGATCCATCCACCGGAGGTATTCAAACTACCTTTGCAAGCACCAATGGTGACTGGAGTGTAGATAATACCGGATTAGTAACATTTACTCCTGATGCCAACTGGTTTGGAGTTGAAGTAATTAACTATACGGTTAACGATAATGATGGAACTGGTTCAAACAGTGCAACCATTACGGCTACTATTAATACAATTAATGATGTGCCAGTTGCACAAGATGATGTGTACAGTGTAGCCCAAGGTCAAACAATCAATATCAATGCTGCCTCTGGTGTACTTGATAATGATAGCGATATTGAAAATGATCCTATAACAGCCATATTGGTGGATGATGTTTCTAATGGCACATTGACATTGAATGCAGATGGTTCGTTTGATTATTCACATGATGGAACTGTTACTTATACCGACAGTTTTACTTACAAAGTAAATGATGGAACGGAAGATGGTAACACTGTTACAGTAACCATTAATATACTTGGAGTCAATAATATTCCTGTCGGTAATAATGATGTCTATTCGGTTAGTGAAGGTGGTACATTAACTATTGATGCTACTTCAGGCGTATTAGATAATGATACTGATGGTGATGGAGACGCGCTTAATGCCATTTTTGTTGGTGATGTTTCTAATGGTACATTGACATTAAATGCGGATGGTTCATTTATTTATACTCATGATGGCTCAGAGACAACAAGTGATAGTTTCACTTATAGGCCTAATGATAGTAAGCAAACGGGTAATTTGACTACAGTTACAATAACTGTTACACCCGTTAATGATACACCTGTTGCAGTAAGTGATGTGGCTTCAGTTGATGAAGATGGTGTATTGAATGGGACTACTGTATTAGGTAACGATAGTGACCCTGAAGGTGATGATCTTACGGTCAACACTACACCTGTTACAGATGTAACAAACGGTACTTTAGTTATCAACCCAGATGGAAGCTATACTTATACCCCAGATGCTGATTTTAATGGTACTGATTCATTTGAGTACGAAGTATGCGATGATGGTACACCATCGGCATGTGCAAGAGCTACAGTAACCATAACAGTAAATGCGGTAAACGATGCACCAGTTGCAGTAAACGATGTTGCATCAGTAGATGAAGACGGTGTATTGAATGGAACAACTGTACTAGCTAACGATAGTGACCCTGAAGGCGATAATCTCACGATTAACACAACACCAGTAACAGATGTTACAAACGGTACCTTGGTTATTAATCCGGATGGAAGTTATACATATACACCAGATGCTGGATTCAGCGGAAACGATTCATTTGAATACGAAGTATGCGACGATGGGACTCCATCTTTATGTACTAAAGCAACTGTTAGTATTACAGTTAATTCTGATAACGATTCTCCTGTTGCTGTCAGCGATGTGGCTTCAGTTGATGAAGACGGTGTATTGAATGGAACAACTGTATTAGAAAACGATAGTGATCCAGAAGGTGATAACCTGACTGTTAACACAACACCGATAACAGATGTTAGTAATGGTACATTAGTTATTAATATTGATGGAACGTATACTTATACGCCTGATGCTAATTTCAATGGTTCTGATTCATTCGAATACGAAGTATGCGACGATGGCACACCATCGGCATGTGCAAGAGCTACAGTAACTATTACTGTTAATGCAGTAAACGATGCACCAGTTGCTGTCAACGATGTTGCATCAGTAGATGAAGACGGCGTATTGAATGGAACAACTGTACTAGGAAACGATAGTGACCCGGAAGACGATAAGCTCACGATTAACACAACACCAGTAACAGATGTTGCGAATGGTACATTGGTGATTAACCCAGATGGAAGCTATATATATACGCCAGATGCTGATTTCAATGGTGATGATTCATTTGAGTATGAGATTTGCGATGATGGCACGCCATCGTTATGTACAAAGGCTACGGTAAATATCACGGTAAATTCTGTTAACGATGCACCAGTAGCAGTAAATGATATGGCTTCAGTTGATGCAGATCAGGTTCTAAACGGCTCATCTTTATTAGCTAATGATAGTGATCCGGATGGAGATAACTTGCTTATTAATACAACTCCGCTTGTTAATGTAAGTAATGGTACATTAGTTATTGATACCGATGGCACCTACACTTATACACCTAATGCGGGATATGTCGGATCAGATAGCTTCGAATACGAGGTATGTGACGATGGTACTCCATCGGCTTGTTCAAGAGCTACTGTTAGCATAACAGTTCATGATGTTAATGCTGCACCGATAGCTGTAGACGATGAAGCCACAACAGGTAGAAATGAAACCTTAAATGGAAGCAGTTTATTGGCTAATGATATTGATCCTGATGATGATAATTTAACTATTAATACAACACCAGTATTAGAACCAGCCTATGGTACATTAACAATTAATACGGATGGTACATATACCTATGAGCCGAATGCGGATTATGTAGGTACTGACTATTTTGAATATACAGTTTGTGATGATGCATCATCTCAATTGTGTAGCACTGCAGGCGTACGTATCGATATTATAATTAAAGATACCGATGGTGATGGTTTACCGGATGATATAGAAGGCGATGGCGATTGTGATAACGATGGTACTCCTGATTGGTTAGATGCTGATAAGTGTTATGACGAATTAGAGCAACTTGACGGCTTCTCACCAAATGGTGATGGTATCAATGATAATTACATTATTCCTTGGTTGAACCAGTTCGATAAGGTAAGCTTTGAGGTATTCAATCGCTGGGGTAATATAGTTTATCGTCAAGATAAATATGAAAATAACTGGAAAGGTGAGTCCAATGTGGGTATGAGTTTAGGTGATGAATTGCCGGTTGGAACCTACTATTACATCATTGTTATTAAAGACAATGGCCAGAAGTTGAATGGATATATTTATTTGAATCGTTAACCAAAAAAAGATACTCCCCCGGTATAAAGCCGGGGGAATTCCAAAAGCCTAAAAAATATAGCAATGAAGATATTTTTAAAATATAAAAAGCATGTTGTAGTAGTAGCTTTACTCTTACTTGCTTTTACTTCGCAGAAAGCCGTAGCTCAACAGGAGCCTCTGTATACACAATACATGTTTAATACAGTTTCGGTAAATCCTGCATATGCAGGAACGCGCGATGCGATGAATGTGTTATTCTTGTCACGTCACCAGTGGACTGGTATGGATGGAGCGCCAAAAACATATGATTTCACAATGCACACACCACTTAATAATTACCGCATGGGTTTAGGTTTGTCCATTGTTTCTGATAGTTATGGGCCAGTTAATAATTACTACATCAACTTTAATTATGCTTATCGTGTAAAGCTTAATGAAAAGATGACACTTTCCATGGGTGTTAAAGGAGGTATTTATAACTACTATGTTGATTTAAATGGGCTTAATGTCGGAGAAGAGGATCCATCATTTAGTTCAGATTTTGAACAAAAGCTTCAGCCAAATGCCGGACTAGGTCTTTACTTATATACCGACAAGTATTACATTGGTGCATCCGTTCCTAAATTAATATCGACGGATCTAAGCGGAAACCAAACAACAACAAGTACCCTGGGTGAACTTAAACAACATTTCTTTTTGATGGGTGGATATGTGATGGATTTAAATAGCGAGTTTAAGTTTAAGCCATCTGTTATTACTAAGATGGTTCAAGGTGCACCTCCTTCAACCGATTTAACAGCTCAGTTTTTATACCGTGGTACTTATTGGATTGGAGCTACTTATCGTATTGGTGATGCAGTTGCGTTTATTGGTAATATTCAAGTTAATAAGCAGTTGATGGTTGGTTATTCTTACGACTATTCGGTTTCGGAATTAAGTCATTATAACAATGGCTCTCACGAAATAATTATAAGTTACGATTTTGATGGCTTCTTGAAAAACAAAGTTAAGTCACCAAGATATTTTTAATCAAACAACCTAAGCAATACAATATAACATGAGTAATCGATATAAATCCATAATATTATTTCTGCTGTTGTGCTTCGTTTTTGAGGGAGTATCAAGTCAATCTTTTAAGCAGAAGTTAGATAGCTTGTACTCGTCTTATCGAATCGACAGAGCTGATAAAGCGTTTGATAATATGGCCTATAAAAAAGCCATTGACCGTTATGAGAAGATGCATGTCAAACAGCAACTGCCAGATTCGGTCAAGGGGAAATTGGCCATGGCTTATTTTAAAGTGAGTGATACACAAAAAGCTGAAGAAGTATTCGCCAGTGCTAGCGCAGGCAGCTTAAATGAAGAGGAGCTTTTTATTTATGCACAAACCTTGAAATACAATGGAAAATACAGTCAGGCGGATGATTTAATGAATCAATACCATAAACTGAATGCAGCCGATTCAAGAGGGGAGAAGCAATTAAATGCAAGACCTGTCATTGAAAAGATATTATCTGAAGAGCGTTACTTAATTGAAGAAGTAGACTTTAATTCGACAGAATCGGATTTCGCACCTTATGTACTAAAGGATGAATTATTTTTTAGTTCGGCTCGAGATGTTGATTTTGTAATTAAAAGAGAATACGCATGGAAAGAAACACCTTATTTAAACCTCTTTAATACGCGTATAAAAGAGGATGGTGATTTTTCCAATCCAAAAATTTTTTCAAGTGATATGCGTTCGATGTATCACGATGGTCCTGTTTGTTTTAGTGCTGATGGTGAAGAAATGTTTCTAACACGAAATGCTTACCATACAATGCTAAAGAAAGGTGAGGATGGGTATAACAATCTTAGAATTCTTCGCTCTACTAAATTAATTGATGGTAGCTGGAGTAAACCAGAAGAATTACCATTTAACAACCCTGCCTATTCATGTGGTCATGCCTACTTGGTGGCCGACGGTAGTAAGTTGTATTTTACTTCAGATATGCCTGGAGGTTTCGGTGGAGCAGATATCTATTACGTAGAACGTAATGGTGATAGTTGGGGAGAACCGGTAAATATGGGTGCTCAAATCAATACCGAAGGTGAAGAAATGTTTCCTTTCGAAGGCAAAAATGAACAAGTCTATTTTGCCTCTAACGGCCATTTAGGCGTAGGTGGTTTGGATATATTTGTTGCCAATAAAAGTATAGATGGCTATCAAGTGAAGAATATGGGTTATCCTATCAATACTGAGAAAGATGATTTCTCCTTATACATGATGGCTGATGGTATTAATGGTTATTTTGCTTCGAACCGTGAAGGAGGCAAAGGTGATGATGATATCTATCGTTTTAAAGTACTAAAGGAGATTGCTTTCAAGCGTCCGTTAAATGGCCGTTTGATCGATCAGAATACCAAACAAATAATTGCCCATACACCTGTTGAGCTACGCGGACCGGATGGTGCCATAGTTGCTAGTTTAGTTACGGATGCCAATGGTATCATAAGCACTGAATTGGAAGAGATGGCTTCGGTAACAGCTATTGTTAATGCCGAAGATTATTTTCCATATGAAGAAACGGTACAATTGGATACTGAAACAACAGAGTTTGAGTTAGCTCTTGTGCCACGTCCTTATTATGGCATTTATGGATCAGTCTTTTTGTTACCTGATATGACAGCAATTCCAAATGTAACAATGAAGATACAGTCAAAAAGTGGTGCTTTAAATGAACTATCAACAGGCGAAGATGGTAATTTCAAAACCAAATTATTGGCCGATACCGAATATGACATTGTATTTACAAAGAAGCAGTTTTTTACCAAACGTGTTAATTATAGTACCGTTGGTAGAGATACTGGTTATGTGAATTTAAACGAATTCATGGAACTTGAATTAGAAGAAGCTGTGGTTGGAAAAAGTATTGAGATAAATGTGCTTTATGATTTGGGGAAATGGGATATTCGTGAAGATGCAGCCGTTGAGTTAGATGATATGGTTCAATTTTTATTGGATAATCCTGATATTCAAATTGAACTAGGTTCACATACCGATGCGCGAGGAAGCCAATCGAGTAATCAACGCTTATCACAGAAACGTGCTGAATCAGCTGTGAATTATATGGTTGAGAAAGGCATTAGCCAGGATAGAATGACTGCCACAGGTTATGGTGAAACACGCCTTAAGAATAAATGCGCCGATGGTGTTCGTTGTTCCGAGGAGGAGCATCAGGCCAATCGTCGTACAGAAGTAACCATTGTTGCAATGTAATATATTAACGATATAGAATCGGGGGGAAGGGGCTCTTTCGCGCTTTATTAGTTTAAAGTGTGGAGGAGCCTTTTTTAATGCGAACCAGACTTTTTAAAATTCGTTTCATTCCCAAATATAAACCATTCAATATCGAATTAATCGTATTGATCCCTTTTGCACATGAGTTAATAAAGTGACTTGTTAATTTTAAGATATAGTTAACCCATTTCTTGAAATTGATTCAAATGCGCTTTATAATCTATTTAATATCAATATTGTCTCTAATTGGCTGCGAGAAGGATCTGACAGAAAATGCCTTTGTCAAGAAAAAGACCTATACCAGCACGCAGAATATTATCAATTATAATCGCTTGGTTAAGAAATCGAAAACAGAGTTTAAACCGTTTAAACTTGCATTGTGGTCGAATCATGAAGGCAATAATAATTTGCTAAGGGCGCATATGAGTTCAGTATTTAAAGTTGATTTTGGTATTCATTTAGGCGATTTTACAGCTAGCGCTGAACAAAGTGAATATGAAGGCTATATTGAAGCTTGCAAGCAATGGGAGCCGCCGATAATGACGGTAAAAGGGGAATTAGACGGTGGTGAATTATTTGAGAACTATTTTGGTTCTAGCAGCTTTAGCTTCGAATACAATACATGTAAATTTATTGTGTTGGATAATACTACTGAAACGCAAGATTTAGAATGGTTTAGGAAGGAGTTGGAGTGCGACGATAGCAATGTTTATACCATCGTTCTGTCCCACCTAGTTAGTAAAGAAACATTTGATGAAGAAGTTTGGAATAATTACGATGAACTCATTCGTTCCAATAATGTTGACCTTGTCATTCATGGCTATGAAAGTGATTTCATCCAAAGTGTTGATTCAAAAGTATTAATAGTTCCGCCCGCCTATCATCAACAAATAGCAATACTTAATTTTACCGAATCAGGTATACAAATTCAGCATTCTAGTATTTAATCAAACGAATTCCTCCAGGCTTGCCTCATGAGTAGTTAACTTTAAGGATTTTCTTTATTGAAGTAAATAAATAAGGGCAATACCTTTGTCAGGTGTTGAATCAACGCATTTTTTCTTACTTTTATATCAAGTCTAAATACGTAACCTTATCAATATGATCAGAAAGCTGTTGTTATTTTCCCTTGTTGCTTTTGTTATCAGTTCATTGTGCGCGCAAGATGTGTCGGATTCTTTGTTAACAAAACAAGTGTATACTTTCAAGATATTCCGAGAAATTGGAAGTACTTCATGGATTCATACGCAAGAAGCATTTGCAGAAGCTGAGGCAATGAATGCCGATGTAATTCTCTTGCACATGAATACCTATGGAGGGCAAGTTGTATTCGCTGATTCAATTCGTACAAAAATTTTGAATAGTGATATACCAGTACACGTGTTTATCGATAATAATGCGGCATCAGCCGGTGCATTAATTTCAGTTGCTTGCGACAGTATTTATATGCGCCCGGGAGCAAATATAGGTGCGGCTACGGTGGTTAATCAGAGTGGTGAGAAAATGCCAGACAAGTATCAGTCTTACATGCGTTCAACGATTCGTTCTACAGCGGAGGCACATGGTAAAGATACTGTTGTGGTAGGCAAAGATACGACTTATGTTTGGCGACGCGATCCTCATGTGGCTGAAGCAATGGTTGATGAGAGTATTTATATTGCTGGTGTTGTTGATACAGGAAAGATTTTAACCTTTACCACTCTGGAAGCTATCGAACATGGCTTCTGCGAAGGTCAGGCTGATAACCTTAGGGAAGTCTTGGAACACCTGGAGATATATGAATATGAAATGCATTCGTTTGAACCTTCCGTTTACGACGGAATAAAAGGCTTTTTAACAAGCCCGGTATTGCAAGGTATACTGATTTTAGTAATTATGGGAGGCATCTATTTCGAACTGCAATCACCGGGAATTGGATTCCCACTGTTGGCTGCATTAATAGCTGCAGTATTATATTTTTCACCACTGTATATTGATGGATTAGCTGCCAATTGGGAGATTATACTCTTTATAGTCGGACTGGTGCTTATAGGGCTTGAAGTTTTTGTGATTCCTGGTTTCGGTGTTGCTGGTGTTTCCGGTATTATATTGGTTGTATTTGGACTGACGGTGAGTATGCTTGATAATGATTGGTTCGATTTTGCTCCTGTTGGAATGAATAAGATGTTTGAAGCATTGGGTGTTGTTTTATCAGGTTTCTTTGGAGCGTTTTTAGCCATTATATATTTAAGTAAGAAATTATTGACCTCAAGTACCTTTGGCGCTAAAATAGCATTGCAGACAGAAGAGACAGTTGAACTTGGATATATTGGAGTTGAAGCATCAATGCAGGATGTGGTTGGTGAGTATGGTGTTGCAGCTACAACATTACGACCATCGGGTAAAGTAATCGTTGGGAACGAAACCTACGATGCAGTTGCCGAAACTGGTTTTATTGTAAAAGATACCAAGGTAAAGGTAAGTCGTTTTTCGCATGGTCAATTATATGTGATCAAGACAGATTAAAAATATTATTTAATGGAAAAGCAACGATGCGCTTGGTGCGAGGGGTCTGACTTATATCGTGCTTATCACGATAACGAATGGGGTGTGCCTTTACACGATGATGATCTGTTATTTGAGTTCTTAATACTGGAAGGGTTTCAGGCTGGATTAAGTTGGTCAACTATTCTTAATAAGCGAGAAAATTTCCGAATAGCTTTTGATAGTTTTGATGCCCGTATTGTGGCGAACTATAATGATGAAAAGCTTGAGGAATTAATGAATAATGCTGGCATTATTCGAAATCGATTAAAAATAAAAGCCGCCATTACCAACGCCAAATTATTTCTTGAAAAGCAAAAAGAGTTTGGTTCATTCGACAAGTATATTTGGCAATTCACTTCTTATAAAACCATAACTAATCGTTTCAAAGAATTAGCTGAGGTGCCTGCTACAAGCGCCATTTCTGATGCCATGAGCAAGCAATTGAAAAAGGATGGATTTAAATTTGTTGGCTCTACTATTTGTTATGCCTTCATGCAAGCCACTGGCATGGTTAATGATCATGTGTTGAGTTGTTATAGGTATGGTGAAATAATATGAATGTAGATGTGATCATTTTTTACTCTAGCGACATTTTTTTTCATGAGATTTATTCTATGTAGTACTTGGGGTCAAGTATTATTCCATTTTTTAAAAAGACAAAATTGTTGTAATGATTAATTAAAACTAAACTTAGCAAATGAAACAAGTAATTTTATTGTTAGTGGTGTCGTTATGCGCTAGCGTTGGCTTTTCACAGAAACTAAAAACAACGATAGGTGAGCCAAATGTTATTGAAGGAGATAAAAATATAAATATTGTCTTCACCTACAACAATCTGAAAGTAGGTAAAATGGAAGAAAGCGCATATGTTAAGCGCGAAATTAAAGAACGCGATACGAAGAAGGAAGGAACTGGTAACGAGTGGGCAATCTTATGGAAAAAGGATAAAGTTGAGTGTTATCCTGATGGGTTCATAAAACTATTTAATAAATACGGCGAAAAGTTGTTTGATGCTACAGTTGTTCCGAATACAATAGATTCGAAGTATACAATTGAAGTAAATACCTCATATATAGAACCAGGTTTTAATGCTGCAATAATAAGAAGACCCTCAGAAACTAATCATGAGATAAGAATTTATGAAACTGCTAATCCTGATGTTATCATCCATAGTCTTGAACTTGAAGGTAGTTATAGTAACAGTAATAACAGTGCTATGGATGGTGGTGATTATTATAGCGCCAGTCAAAGAATTAGAGAGTCTTTTGCTAGAGCTGCTAAAGAATATTGCAAGTTTATCTACAAAGAACATATCAAATAGAAAGTTTTTTTCACTTTCGTTTTTTAATACAAACAAGAGTGCTTAAAGGAAATTGTAAACCTCCGCTTTTAGTGGAGGTTTTTTTCATTAAATAGTAAAAGATAGCATCTGATGCTTGCTTATAAAACCACTTCTTTCAAGCGTTTTTTGTGAGGCAATATTGTCAATGGCACATCCGCATGAAGGGATTAATTCATTTGCTTCAGCAAGGCTTTTTAGATGGAGTATTATTTGGGCACCAATTCCCTTTTTACGATAATCTGGATGAACCCAAACACCCAAGTCACAGAAATTCCAATCTTGATGTGTTTTGATAATCATGCCGCAGCCAATCAGTTGATTGTGCTTACGAAATAATATTACTTTTTCTTTTTGAATAAACTGATGTAGTTGTTCTTCAGTTTCAAACAACTCCTTAATTGATTCATCCTGCTGCATTAAAAGAGGAATATTAACTTCGCTGGCATTTCTGTAATTTATTTCAGCATCTATTGATAGCACTTTTTCTTTAAAGTCGCGAAATAACAAACCAAGAGGTGAGGCTTGTAGCCCTTTTAATTCGCACATGGATAATAGATCTGTATCAAAGGACTTACAATAGATCTTTTTAATGTTCAGCTCCTTCAGAACTAGTTCAAAATAATTTTGGCTTTTCTCTTTAAACTCTTCCTTGATATGGAATTCAAGAAGCACATGTTCATCGTTGACAATAGCATATGCAATGTTTGTTTCATCGGATTTGAGTAGATAATATGAAGCGTTCTGAATCGTAATTTCAAGAAATAACTCCTGAAACAAAGTAAGGCCGCTTAGGTAAGCTAACCTTAGTTTTTCTATTTGTGCGTAACTGCTTGCGATTATTTGCATCTGGCTTATATTCTTAAATGCCATTAGCTAGAAGCTAATAGCTATCAGCTATCAGCTATCAGCTTTTTTTTACTTCACCAAAAAATCAAACATCTTTTCGCCTTGCAAATAACCTTGCATACGGTCGTTGATAGTGATTGGGCCTACGCCAGCAGGTGTTCCTGTGTAAATTAAATCACCAATCTTAAGTGTGAAGAATTGCGACACATGTGCAATGATTTCATCGATTGGGTAAATCATTAGTGAGGTATTTCCATTTTGACGAGTTTCGTCGTTTACATTTAAATGGAAATCGATGTTTTGTACATCCTTAAATTTATCCTTTGAAACAAATTCCGACAAAACGGCCGAACCATCAAATGCCTTGGCTTTCTCCCAAGGCAAGCCTTTTTCTTTCAGTTTACTTTGTAAATCGCGCGCCGTAAAATCTATACCCAAACCAATTTCATCGAAATAGCGATGTGCGAATTGTGGGGCAATATTTTTCCCAAGACGGTTGATCTTAATAACCACTTCTACTTCATAATGAAAATCCTTAGCAAAATCAGGAATGAAGAAAGGTTTATTCTTCAAAAGAAGTGCGGAGTCAGGCTTAGAAAATATGACTGGTTCACCAGGCATTTGATTGTTAAGCTCCTTAATATGATCGACGTAATTACGGCCTATACATAGAATCTTCATCGGGGGAATTATTTTTTATTAAAACTACGAAGTTTAATATTGGTCAATACCTTCTTGGTGAATAATGGGAAATCACCTTTCATCATCCATCCATAATACGAAGGATCTTTGGCTAGTATATCTTCTACTGATTTTCCTTTGTGTTTTCCAAAGTTGAATACTTCTACACCATTCTCGTCGAAGATGATACGACCAATGAAATCGACATTTTTATTAAACGATGAGAAATCATTTAGAAACTCAACATCATTTTCTAACTCAGGATAACGATCCAACTGAGCCATTAAAACTTCGTAAGTGGCACGGGTGTCGGCCTCTGCTGAGTGAGCATTGGTTAAATCCTTGTCGCAGTAGAATTTATAGGCGGCTACCAAAGTACGCTTCTCCATTTTGTGGAAGATGGTTTGCACATCAACAAACTTACGCTTCTTCATGTCGAAATCAATATCGGCACGAATAAACTCTTCAGCCAAAAGTGGAATGTCAAACTTGTTGGAATTAAAACCACTTAAATCACAACCTTCAATTAGTTTGGCAACTTTTTTACCAATTTCCTTAAAGGTGGGTGCATCTTTTACATCTTCATCGTAAATGCCATGTATCTCCGAAGTAACCTTGGGTATTGGAACCTCAGGGTTTACTCGATAACAAAACGACTCTTCACTGCCATCAACGTTAATTTTGAGTATTGCAATTTCTACGATACGATCTTTTGCGATATTAATACCAGTGGTTTCTAAATCGAAAAATGCAATAGGATTCTTAAGTTGAAGTTTCATCTAATAGTTGTTTTGTTATTATGTAATGTGTCTTTGTGCAAAAATAAATTATTCTTCGGGTTTTGTAACTATCAATTGTAAACGATTAGCAATGGCTTCGTACCATTTTTCAGGAACTTCTAATCGCTGACTGAAACTAGGAATGATGTCATCATCAATTTTTATGTCGTAAAAACCTGGTGTTAAGGCAATGATGAATTTTGCAGAGTCAGCTGAGGCTTTGTAACGACCGACGACATTACCCAATGTATCACACACCTCAATACGCGGTTCGTGAATTGGAATAACTAAACCTGTGTCAGTATCTAGACGGATGTCGCATTTTATAATGGCATTATAGGCTTCCTTCTCATTAAATATGACTTTGTAAATGTCGCGGCAACCTTCTCCTTCTGGACGAATGGCTGACACATAAGCATGTCGTTTACCATAAACCCACGATATGCTATAGTTGTCGTAGGTATCATTAATCGGGAAACCCATATTGATAGGTTCTCCCCACTCTTTACTTATCGGGTTCAGATCAGAATAATACAAATCATATCCACCCATCGATTGCTTGTTGTCAGATGAGAAATATAAACGGGTGCCGTCCTCAGATAATACCGGAAAATTTTCGTTTCCACTTGTATTAATCTTTCCTTTTAAAGGACGTGCTTCTCCCCAATAACCATTAGGAAGCTTGATGGCATAATATAAATCGGTATGGCCAGCAGCATCATCGCCCGAAAAGAAAATAGAATCCTGACCAGCAGTCATCCATACGCCATACTCCGAACCTTTTCCATCCAGCGGCGTTCCAAACTCTTCAATCAAATCGAAGTTGTGTTTACCGTTATATTTTGCATAGGCCATCATTTCATCATTATGCTTATTGTGATAAAACATCAGCTGTTTGCCATAGGGATCGATACCAGCAACCATTTCATCAAATACGCTATTAACCTTCGAACCTATCGTTTTTCCCTTCTCAAAACGGTGTTTGCTCATTTCTGCCACACATACATTGAAGTAATAGATACCAGCATAGGAGTTGTACCTTTTATCTGACGAATAAAAAAGTGTTTGCTCGTTATAGGTAATATATGGATTAATCTCATTTCGAGCCGTGTTTATTTCTTTACCAAGGTTGATGAAGCTAACGTCAATGGGGTTTTGTACCAGTATTTTAGCATTTTCTATCCAAAGAAGTAGTTGATCACTTTCTTTTTTAAGTTCGACGTTTTGACCTATTAGCGCTTTCTTTTTGCTAAGTATCTCTTTAGATTTATCGAATTGATGCGCATGAAATAAGGCAATAGCCATGTCCAAGTGAGCTTCTGCATCATTGGGTTTTAATTCAAGTAATTTTTCGATAAATGGAATGGCGCTTTCTCGTAAGGTATTGTCCTTGAGATGGCAAGTAATAATTTTTTTTAATAAATCAACATTATCCTTATCCTTTCGATAAAGCCGCTTATAATCCTTTAATGCTCTTTCGTAGTTGTAATACTTAAAATATTTATCGGCCCTCTGTTCGTACTTTTTTTGCCCAATGGCGTTTATTGAGAACAAAATAAGGAAAGCAAGTAGTAAATTTCTATTCATTGTACAGGTTCAGTCAAATACGATGCTAAAGAAAGTAAATTTGAAAGACTTATAAAAAGCTTAATCGACCTTTATATTTAAAAGCTCTGTCCTTGAACAAAGAATTAAGGTACTTGTTAAGTAATTATTGAAGAATGGTTGGAAATTATTTACGAAATGAATTGGATTAAGCTTATTAAAGCTCTTCTGGTTATTATAATGAGATAAATATGAAACGTAGACATTTTATAGGCATGCTTGGTTTAGGAACTGTTGGAGCATGTACGTCAGCAGGGAGCAGTAAAACAAGGTCGAATGCTGAGCAAAATGCCGTAAAATCGGCACCCATTTCAGGTCACTTCTTTCCGGCATTACCATTTGATTATAACGCTTTAGAACCGCACATAGATGCGGAAACCATGGCTTTGCATTACGATAAGCACCATCGTGGCTATTTCAAAAAGTTTACTGCTGCTATTGAAGATACTAATTTGGAAACAATGGCCATGCGTGATATTTTTGCCGAGGTTTCGAAACATGGTTTGGGCGTGCGAAATAACGGTGGAGGGTACTATAACCACATGCTTTTTTGGGAAAATTTAAGCCCTGAACAAACAGAGCCTTCTGCACGTTTTTTAAGTCATATCGTAAAGAACTTTAAATCTCTGGAAACTTTTAAGGAAACCTTTTTCAAAGCAGCTAAAACACGTTTTGGTAGCGGATGGGCATGGTTAATACTCACTGATGATCGTAAATTAGAGGTTGTATCTACGCCAAATCAAGATAATCCTTTGATGGATGTTGTTGAGAAACGTGGTATTCCGTTAATGACCATTGATGTGTGGGAGCATGCTTATTATTTGAATTATCAGAATAGGAGAGGTGATTATATAAATGCCTTCTGGAATGTTGTAAACTGGAAAGTGGTAAGTAAGCGATTCGAAAAAGCTTTAAAAGGAGAGTGGTTAGGTTAGGAAAATATTACTTTCAATAATAAATTCGCAAAAGCCCTTAAATTTTAAGGGCTTTTCTTGTATTTTCACCATTGTACAAAATATCTTAACAGATGAGAAAGATCCTTTTGCTTTTTGCACATCCTATTCTTCAGAAGTCAAGAATTAATTCTGCTATGATTGATGCAGTTAGAAATGTAGAAGGACTTACGACTCATAATCTGTACGAAGAATATCCTGATTTTTTTATTGATGTAAAACGTGAGCAACAATTACTTTTAGAGCATGACATTATTATCTGGCAGCATCCTTTCTACTGGTATAGTGCACCTGCCATTTTAAAAGAATGGTTTGATTTGGTATTGGAACATGGTTTTGCCTATGGTAGCGAAGGTGAGGCCTTGAAAGGAAAAATGGCAATGTCGGTAATTACAACTGGTGGTAAAAAAGAATCTTATGCCACAGGCGGATTGAATTCGTATCCGATAAACCAGTTTTTATTACCCTATGAGCAATCTTGTAATTTATGTCAGATGACTTACTTGCCTCCATTTGTAGTGCATGGTACACATTTATTATCAGAAAGAGGTATTGATTTATTAAAGGTGGACTACCTAAAGCTTATGGCTTTGCTAAAGGATAAAAACATTGGTCTGGACGAAATAGATAATACGATGTTTGTCAACCAATATTTAAACGAATAAGTATGCACCTCGATTCTATATTTTTTCAAATAATGATTTACCTCTTGGCAGCGGTTATTCTGGTGCCTCTAGCCAAACGTATAGGACTTGGTTCTGTACTAGGCTATTTATTAGCGGGTATTGTTATTGGTCCATTTGTTCTCGGATTAGTTGGTAGTGAAGGAGCTGATGTAATGCATATTGCTGAATTTGGAGTGGTAATTATGCTATTTCTGATTGGTTTGGAGCTCCACCCTAATATGCTGTGGCGTATGAAACGGCTTATATTTGGCTTGGGTGGTTTGCAGATTGGTATTACAGCCTTTATTATTAGTGTTTTTGGAGCCCTCATGTGGCTCGATACCGCACAAGCCATTACCACAGGGTTAATATTAGCTTTATCTTCTACCGCAATTGTAATTCAGACTTTATCAGAAAAAGGCTTACTTCAAACCATCGGTGGAAAACATAGCTTTTCTGTTTTGCTAATGCAAGACATCTCGGTTGTTCCCATATTTGCAATTGTGGCTTTTATGGCCACATCAAATAACTCTATTGCCATGGGTGGAGATATGGTTGAAGATGTTGTTGTATTGGAGGGTTGGCAGAATCTCTTGCTTGTGATTGGAGCTGTGGCAACAATTATAGTAGGAGGGAAGTACCTCGCTCATTTTATTTTCAAGATTATTGCAGAAACGGGCTTGCGTGAGTTGTTTTTGGCAACCGCCTTACTGTTAGTTGTTAGTATTGCAATCGCCATGGATGCTGTTGGTTTATCGCCAGCCTTGGGTACTTTTTTGGCTGGTGTGGTTCTTGCTAATAGTGAATATAGGTATGAACTGGAAAATACGCTGGAGCCTTCCAAAGGAATGTTGTTGGGCTTGTTTTTTATTTCTGTTGGTGTCAGCATTAATTTCACCTTATTAAAAGATCAGTTTGTGCTTATTTTAGGATTACTATTTGTCCTTTTGGTGGTGAAATTAATTGTCTTATTTGTGCTTGGTAAGCTGTTTAAACTTAATTTAAGGCAGAATTTGCTATTCACATTTAGTTTAGCACAAGCCGGCGAATTTGGTTTTGTTCTAATTTCCTTTGCCTCTCAAAACGGTATATACGATGAATTTACAGGAGGTATCCTTTTAATTGTTGTCGCTTTATCCATGTTGATAACTCCGGTTCTCTTTATTGTGAATGAAAAGATTATATTACCTGGTTTATCTATTAAGAAAGAAACGGAAGTGAAGGCTGATGCAATTGAGGATAATACCAATCCTGTGATTATTGCTGGCTTTGGTCGATTTGGTATGGTACTTGGCCGTTTTTTAAATGCCAATGGCATTAAATCAACCATTCTTGATATCAATCCACACAATATCCAATACCTGAAGAAGTTTGGTTACAAAGTGTATTATGGCGATATAACTAAACCTGAGATGCTCGAAGCTGCGGGAGCTGCCAATGCCAAGGTATTGGTGATTGTTATGGGGGATCGTATGCAGATTGATAAACTCATAAAAGTTGCAAGTAAGAAATACCCGCATCTTAAATTGGTAGTTCGTGCGGTGGATGCAGCCCACGATTTAGAATTAATAAATAAGGAAGTGGCCTCGCACCGACAGGAAACCTTTGATTCGGCAGTGAGTCTGGGTGCTGATGCACTCGAGAATCTTGGTGTAAGCAGATATCAGGCACATCGCGCTGCCACTACATTTAAACATCAGGATTTAAGGTTTATGCGTAACCTTCAGAAGCGTTATGGTGAAGACGATGCGCATTTTGTGATGGAGACGAAACGTTTTTCTGAGCACATCGAGAACATACTACTCATGCAACAAAAGCACCCGTACCAAGATATGGATTGTGCATGGGATACGGATACCTTGATTGATGAAGCGAAAGAATCACAAGAGGAAATTAGAAAAGGTTGAAAATTTGAAGAGTACTATTTAATTCTTGACGTTGTTGTTTCAAGTGCAAAAGTGTTTTTACTGCACGTTCATTCTGCTATTATTAGGGTTCATTCCAAACCTTATACTATAAACTTAAGGCATTGTATTTCTTTGGCAGAAAATAACTTTTGCCATGAGAAAAATACTTTTTACAATCCTTTTAATAATTATTTGTACACCTAATTACGCTCAGAATAGTGTAATCGATACTTATGTGCTTAAAGGCATTGAGAGTAACCTTGTATTACAGCAGCGTGAGTTGGCCTTACAAAGTTCAATCTTAAAACTAAGAGAGGCAAGGGGGCTATTTATGCCTCAGGTAAACTTTAGTAGCCGATTAACCATGAACAAAGGAGGTCGGTCATTTGAATTTCCGATTGGCGATTTGGTCAATCCCATTTATCAATCCTTAAATGCCTTAACCCAGAGCCAGTTTCCTACCATGGGAAACCAAAGTTTTCAACTGATGCCCGAAGAGGAACAGGAAGCTAAGTTATCGGTTTATCAGCCCGTTTATAATCGAAGTTTGATATTAAATAATAAGATTCAAAAGGAAGCGATTGGCATCAGTGAAGCAGAGCTTTTACGTTATCGTCAAACCTTAACCTTTCAGATAAAAGAAGCCTATTATAATGTGTTGCGAAGCAAGCAAATTCTTGACTTAGTAGAATCAACAAAAGCTTTGGTAAATGAGAATCTGAGAGTGAGTCAGAAATTACTTGAAAACGATGTGGTAACCAAAGAAGTTGTTTTACGATCGCGCACTGAGGTTAACCGCATTGAGTTAAATGAAACGGAAGCTCAAAAAGGTTTCCAACTTGCCATTAACTATTTGAATTTTTTAACGAACCAACCCTTGGATACGCCAATTGAAATAGTTGAGTCTATTCAATTGGGTTTACTTCCTAATGTAGGCAATGCTGAAGAGTTAGCACTTGACAGGCGTTCAGAGCTAAAGCAAATAACGCATCAGGTTAATAGTGTTGGATATTTGGCTAAAATGCATCAAGCTGAGAATTTGCCAAATGTTAGTTTGGTAGGCGATTATGGCTACCTAAGCCAAGACTACCATTTTAATAACAATAATGATTTCTTCTCAGGTTCGGTGGTTTTAAACTGGACCTTATTTAAAGGTACCGTAAACAAACAAAAGAAAGCTCAAGCTAAACTTCAACAACAACAGCTAGTTCTGGCTAAACAAGATTTACAGAATGGAATAAGGCTGGAGGTAAAAGAGAGTATACTTGAAATGAAACGCCAAAATACTAATGTTAGTTTAAATAAAACACGAAGTATTGAGGCATCAGAAGTGTATCGGATTAGCGAAAAGAAGTACCGTTTGGGCGAGCTATCTCTAATCGAATTAATTGATGCACGAACCAATATGACAGAGGCGGAATTTACCGCCATCATAAGCAAGTTTGATTATATGTTGAGTATGGCAAAATATGAGTATGTAACAGCTTCTTTCAATCCTCAATAGTACTATTCATTCCGAAAAATGTTGGCTTCGTTCCAAAGCAATCGTTCAGAAATGCAGTCAATCTCCATATTTGTTCGAATAATTCATAAATATTAAAACCATAACCATGCAAACAAATAACTTACCCCAAAGGAATTTAAATCTTATAAAAGGAACATTTATAATTCTAAGTTTGATTTTATCAAGCCTTGGTTTTTACAGCTGTACCGAATTAAAAGCTACTGCTCCTGAAAATGAGGAGTCTGAACTTGCCATCCCAATCAAAACTGCCAATGTCAAGTCTGAATCAATAGCCATTCCAATTGGTATTTCAGGGACACTTTCGCCTCAGAAAGAAACACGACTGAGCTTTAAGGTTGGCGGCGTTGTAAAAAGTGTTTTGGTGGAAGAAGGAGATAGGGTAAAAGCAGGGCAGCTTTTAGCAACTATAAATTTAGATGAAATTAACGCACAGGTGCAACAGGCCAAATCTGGCCTTGAGAAAGCAGAGCGCGATTATAAACGTGCCACAGCCTTGTATGCTGATAGTGTTGGAACATTGGAGCGTCTTCAGAATGCGAAAACGGCGCTTGATATGGCAAATGCACATTTAATAATGTTGAAGCATAACCAGCAATATTCTTCAATTGTAGCTCCGGATGATGGCATTGTTTTAAAGAAGTTCATTGAGGAGAATGAGTTAATAGGAATAGGAAATCCCGTTTTTTTATATGCATCAACAAATAATAGTTGGATGATAAAAGTTGGATTAACCGACAAAGATGTGATTCGCATAAAAGAAGGCGATAAGGCCATTGTAACTTTAGATGCATGGGATGATAAAGAGTTAGAAGGAAAAGTGACCCTTATTGGTGATTCTCCCCATTCTCAAACCGGTTTATACACAATTGAACTTAGCGTAAGCACGGATGATCTGGAAGTTAAACCTGGTTTTTTTGCACGGGCTATTATTCAGCCAAGCAATAAGCAGGATTACACTATGATTCCAATAGAGGCACTTCACGAAGGTTTAGGCGATAAGGCGAGCATCTTTATACTTGATAAAGATCGAGTGCAAAAAGAACAAATAATAGTTAAGCATATTATCAATGAGCATTTAGCTTTAGTTGGAAACGATGACTTAATAAACCGGCAGGTTGTTGTTGAAAGCGCTCGTGAGCTAAAAAGTAATCAGTTGGTTAGTTTAAATTCGAAATAATAGTAAGATGCAATTACCACGTTTAGCCATAAATAATTATCAGTTTACTATTGTTATTGTGCTGATGCTTTCCGTTTTAGGAATCGTATCCTATCGCACAATGCCTAAATCGGAAGACCCATACGTAGAGTATAAAGCAACTAATATATTAGTTGTTAATCCGGGTTCATCTCCTGAAGATATGGAGACTTTAGTGGCCAATCCTATTGAGGAAGCAATTAATGAGTTGGCTTACATTAAGACCATTTCAACAGAGATTACGGATGGTGTTTGTTTTTTATTCATCGAATTCGAATACGGTAACGATTATAATAATATCCATCGCGAAATTGTACAAAAGGTAAATGAGATTCGTGATGATTTACCGGAAACCATTGTTCGCATGGATGTTGATCAGCCATCCATATTGGATGTCAGCATTATGCAATTAGCCATAAGCTCCAGCGTGGAAGGGCCTGAAGTACTTAAGACAACGGCAAAAGATTTAAAACAAAAATTAGAAAGTACAGCCGGAGTTCGTGCGGTTGAGATGGAAGCCGAGAGAAGTCCAGAATTAAGCATTGTTTGTGACCTAGAAAAAATGGCACATTACAATTTGTCTTTAGGACAAGTTATGGCTACGCTGCAAAGTATAAATCGTAGTATACCAGGAGGAAGTGTTGATATTGGAAATAAACAATTCAATGTCTTGTCAAGTGGTTTGTTCAACGATTTAGATGCTATTCGCAATACGGTTTTAAGTGGAGCTAATAGCCATGTGGTTTACCTCAAGGATGTTGCCAAAGTTGAGTTTGATTACGAAAAGGAAAATGTTAAAGCCTATTTTAACGATCAACCTACAGTTTGGTTATCGGTTCGACAGAAAAAAGGAGTCAATATATACGATGTAAATAAACGGCTTGAAGAGCGAATTGAAGCGTTTAAGGGGGCGCTGTTAACAGATGTTGAAGTCAAATATGTATTTAAGCAAGCGGATAGTGTTAGCGCGCGTATTGGGCAATTTTCTTCTAGCTTTTTGCAAGGTATTCTTTTGGTTGGATTGATTGTGATGCTTGCGGTTGGTTTTAGAGCATCCGTAGTGGTGATTGTTTCAATTCCCCTTTCCATTCTAACAGCCATTGGTTTACTCGATTTTGGTGGCTATGGTTTGCAGCAAATGTCCATTGCGGGATTAATTATTGCTTTGGGTATGCTGGTCGATAATAGCATTGCCATTGTTGAGAATATTTACCGTTTTATAAAATTGGGCTACAAACCGGTTGAAGCAGCCGTGAAAGGTGCTTCCGAAATTGGACTCGCTTTGATCAGTTCAACAGCAACAACGGTCTTAGCTTTTGCTCCCATGTTAATGATGGGCAATGATGTTGGCGATTTTATAAAAACACTTGTACTTATCGTCATTTATGCTTTGTTGGCTTCGCTTTTTATAGCTTTAACTTTTGCTCCATTTATTAGTAGTAGAGTCTTAAAGAAGAAAAAGGAAAAAAATAAAAAATCGTTATTAGAACGTTTCATTACTAATTATTACAAACCTCTGGTTAAGGGTGCCATTAAGCGACCTGTTTTAACCATAGCGGTTTCACTCGTTGTGTTTATAGGTTCCATTGCTTTGATGCCCTATATAGGAGTGAGTTTTTTTCCAAAAGCGGAGAAAAATCAGTTGTTGGTTAACGTATCTACCCCTGAAGGAAGTAACTTAAGTTATACCGAGGGTGTGATGAAAGAAGTGAGTGAGGTGCTCAAAAGTTATCCGGAAGTTGATAATGTTGCTGTAACCATAGGAGAAGGAAACCCCATCGTTTATTATAACATGATGACTTTTAAACCTGCTGTTAACAAGGGACAATTACTGGCCGTTTTGGATGATTATGATAGTGAACGAATGCATTTAATAATTAAAGAATTAAGGCAGCGATTCGAAAGCTATAGCTCTGCTCAGGTTGAGGTGAAGGAATTTGCTCAGGGGCCACCAGTAAATGCGCCCATCGAAGTGCGTTTATTTTCAGATGATATGGAACAACTAAAATCCATGGCTTCTGATGTTGAGCTAATGTTGCGAAAAGCCCCTGCTGCAATAAATGTAAATAACCCGATTGGTAAGGATAGAACAGCCTTGAAGATTAAAATCAACTATGATAAGGCTGGTATGCTTGGGGTTGGTGTTTTAGATATCGATATGGCCGTTCGTGCTGCTGTAAACGGACTAAATATTGGCAATTATCAGGATGCTTTGGGTGAAGATTATGATATTATCTTAAAATCAAATATGGTTGGGAACAATGATATTCCGGCCTTGGATCGCATTTTTATACCTTCGCACAAAGGTGGTCAGATACCGCTTTCACAAGTGGCCGATATTGCGTTTGATAAAAATATTAAACGCATTGATCACTACGATCTGGAACGGTATATTACTGTTACAGCCGATGTGGATGAGAATATCGAAAGCATTGCTAAGGTGACCAGTGAATTGATGTTAGAACTTGAGCAATACGATTTCCCTAATGGTACACGATATATGATGGGAGGTGAGCAAGAAAGCAGGGATGAAAGTTTTGGAAGCTTAGGGCAAGCCTTAATAATTGCTTTACTTGGCATTTTCGCAGTTTTGGTATTGCAATTTAAGTCCTTCTCGCAACCATTGATTATATTCTCAGCCATACCCTTGTCTATTTCAGGTGCTTTTGTTGCATTGTTTATTACAGGATATTCATTCTCATTTATGGCCTTTGTTGGTTTAACCAGTTTGATGGGGATTGTTATTAATAGTAGTATCATTCTTGTCGATTATGCCAATCAGAAACGGTTGGAAGGAAGCAATATTTTGGAAAGTGTTGTGGAAGCTGCGCAAACGCGTTTTACACCAATACTACTTACCACTATCACAACTGTAGGAGGTTTGTTACCTTTAACACTTCGTGGAGGTGATATGTGGGCGCCAATGGGATGGGCCATTATTGGAGGTTTAATTCTGTCAACAGGGTTAACCTTAGTGCTTGTTCCTGTATTGTATAATCTTTTAACGAGAAAGAAATAGCATAAACAAATTAACCAGTTTACCCGAATAACTAATAGAATGCCTTATTTTTAAGACCGTTTTTATATTAGAATAAAATTATGAAGATCACCTGGAAGACATTTAAGTGGTTTATTTTTGCAGGACTATTACCAGCCTTGTTTTTTAAGATACAGCATTTCTATTTTGAAGGATTTGGGGCTGATTTTAATATTTTCCGTGATTTTCTATTATGGTTAATTATTTCCGTAGTGCTCACTTCTTCTATTGCATATGTTGTATTATCTGAAATAATTTGGCTTGAAAAGAAATTGCCTTGGAAGAAGCATCAGTTGATTCGTGTTATTGTAGAGGTGTGCTTAACCAATGCAACGGTTATTATAGCAATGGTTTTGGTTAATTTTTTCCTGTATCCTTTGCATGAGTACCTTCAAATGAGTCACTCATTTACTTTTAAGGAGCATTTATTCCAAGAAATCACGATGGGGATTGTAATTAATGCCTTGTTGGTATCATTAGCCGAAGGTGCATTCTTCTTTAATCAATGGAAAGATAGTGTATTGTTATCTGAGCGTTTGCAAAAGGAGAATATGCAGTCTCAACTTGAAGTATTAAAAAGTCAGGTTAATCCACATTTTCTATTTAATAGTCTGAATGTGCTTTCCTCATTAGTGCACGATGATGCAGATAAAGCAGAAGAGTTTATTGATGAGTTTGCCTCAGTGTATCGTTATATTTTAAATATTCAAGGACGCACTGCAGTTAGCCTGCGAGAAGAGCTACATTTCTTAGATTCCTATGTTTTTCTGCAAAAGATTAGGTTCGAAGATGGTTTAAATATGCATTTGCACATTGATGAGGCATATTTGAATAAGTATTTGCCGCCGCTTTCATTACAGATGTTAGTTGAGAATGCCATAAAGCATAATGTGGTTGGAAAAGAACAGCCTCTGGATATAAAAATATTTATTGAAAAAGATAAGCTGGCTATTGTTAATACTTTGCAAGTACGACAAGTGGAAGCAAGTGGTACTGGTATGGGATTAAAGAATTTAAGAGAACGTTACTTCCGAATTGCTGGTCTGGAACCGGTGTTTGAGAAGACAGAGAAAGAGTATGTAGCACATATTCCTTTGTTTGAAGGAGAACATACAGATGCTATTGGAACAAATGAAAGTGATTCGTTTAAATGTCACTCGTTTAAGATGGGCATATTTAAAACTAATTGTAAACGCCATAAGCACCATTCGTAAATGAAAGTATTAATTGTAGAAGATGAGCGTATTGCTGCCAATAAATTGGAGAGGCAGCTCTTGCAATTAGATGCGAATATTTCTATTGAAAATAAAATAGAATCGGTTGCAAGTACCGTGAAATGGTTGGCAGAAAACCAGGTTGATTTAATTTTTCTGGATATACATTTATCCGATGGTTTATCCTTTGGTATTTTTGATGATATTGAGGTTAAGGTACCTGTAATTTTCACTACTGCATACGATCAATATGCCATTCAGGCATTCAAAGTAAATAGTGTAGATTACCTATTGAAACCAATAAATAAGTATGATCTGGAGCGTAGTTTAGATAAATTCAAAAACTATCATGCAAATGAACCAGTTGTTGATTATAAGGAAATAATGCAAGCCATGAAATCTGATTCACTGCAGTATCAAAAACGTTTCATGGTAATGGTGGGTGAGCGAATAATGTCTATTTGTATCGATGATGTTGCTTATTTCTTTGCTGAGGGTAAATACGTTTTTATTGTTGATAAGCAAGGGGAACGTTACTTAATCGATTTTACTTTAGATAAATTAGTTGAAGTACTTGATCCGAGTGTTTATTTTAGAGTCAATCGTCAGATAATAATTCGAATTGATGCAATAAAACAAATGCACAGCTGGTTTAAGAGGCGGGTTAAAATTGATCTAATGCCGGATTTTGACAAGGAGGTGATAGTAAGTAACGAGCGGGTAAAAGATTTTAAAAAATGGTTAAATAGTTAAGCGTTTTGAATCATAGATATTGTTGTTTCCCTTACTAGTTCTAGCTTTTGTTGAAAGTGTATTTTTTCAATTCTTTACTTTATGGCACATTTATTGATGTTCATTTAATAATATTAACAGAAATGAATGCCATGAGGGAAGAGATAAAGAGAAAGTTAATAGCTAGAGATATGGTTTTAGAACTTTTGTTAACTGTAATCGTTTCAGCATTGCTTTTATTAATTGCGTATGTCACCTTGCATATGCTGTAACTATCAGGTTATAAATATAAAAAGGCTACATTGTCTACAGAGCTTGTTTAGTCTTGTTTCATAAAAATACTTAAAAGAGTGGATATTCGGATATAAAGGTCTTAAATTAAGAAAAGAATTGAGACGTTATGGGAAGAATGGGTAGTGTATTAGCAGTGGATGCTAATAAGGATGTTGTGTATGCTCTAAAGTCTTTATTGGAGGTGCATGTGAAGAGGTTTGATTCGGTGAATAGCCCATGTCAAGTCACAAAGTTTTTAAAGAGTCATGAGTATGACGTCGTTATCCTGGCACTTGATATTGAAACAGAAAGTAAACAGAAGGATGCAGGTTTTAAAGTTTTGCATCATATCCTAAAGCATAATGAAAATGCGAATGTCTTATTTTACACACCGCATGGACGAATTGAAGATACCGTAAATGCGATTAAATCGGGAGCCAAGGATGTGATTAAAACACCTTGGGAAAATGAGCGACTTGTTCAGAAAGTATTATCCTATTTAAAAAAGGAAGAAAGCCCACCAATTAAAAAGAAACCATCCAATGGTGATATAAAGTTTATTTATCGATCACCGTGCATGCAGGAGATTGTGCGTACCATAAATAAGGTTGCGCCATCTGATGCAAATGTATTAGTATTAGGGGAAAATGGAACAGGGAAGGAGCTTGTAGCAGATGCACTTCACAAGGTTTCATCGAGGAAAAAGAATTTATTACTAAGTGTTGATATGGGATCCTTAAGTGAATCCTTATTTGAGAACGAATTATTTGGTCATTCTAAAGGAGCCTATACTGATGCTAAAGCAGCATGTCCTGGACGATTTGAGATGGCACATGGAGGCACTGTATTTCTCGATGAGATTGGCAACCTTAATTTATCTTGTCAATCAAAACTTTTAACAGTAATTGAAAAGCGTGAAATAACTCGTATTGGTGAATCGAAACCTCGACCGATTGATGTGAGGTTGGTGTGCGCTACTAATAAATCAATTTACCAAATGGTAAAGGATGATGAGTTTCGGCAGGATTTATTATATAGAATTAATACGGTTGAAATAGTTTTACCTCCACTTCGTGAGAGAAAGGAAGACATTCCTTTATTAGTATCACATTTTATAACCTTGTATTGCAGCCATTATCGAAAGCCACCAATGAAGGTAGATAAGTCTGCACTCCGATGCATGATGGATTACGCATGGCCTGGTAATGTGAGGGAGCTTCAGCATGCGGTTGAAAAAGGGGTTATTATGGCTGATAATAATCTGCTGTCCAAAAAAGATTTATGTCATCATAATGGTGATAGTTATGGCGACGATGTGTATTTCGATACTTATAACCTTGAAGAGATTGAGCGACACGTCATCAATAAAGTACTGCAAACACAGGAAGGCAATCTTACGCATTCGGCAGAGGCATTAGGAATAACGCGTACAGCCTTATATCGACGAATTAGAAAGTATGGTTTATAGTTCCATCTGGTTTTCGATGCGTTGATATTATTTATATTAAACCTTTTTTATCTTCGTAGAGCAAAATGACAAAATCATGAATATTGTTTTAATTGGTTCTGGTAATGTAGCAACACAATTGGGTTTAGCTCTGGTTAAAAGAGGACATAGAATATCACAGGTATTTAGTAGAACTCATACTAACGCAGAAGTGCTGGCGAATAAGTTATCGTCTAAGGCCATTAGTTGTAAGAGTGAACTAAATTTGCAAGCTGAACTTTACATTGTATCGGTTAAGGATGATGCTTTGGTAGAGTTTATTGCAGATTTACCTGAATTGAAAGGTATAGTGTGTCATACAGCAGGTAGTGTAGATGTGCAAGTATTGAATCGTTTTGATCAATATGGTGTTTTTTATCCATTCCAAACTTTTACCAAGGAAAAGCAAGTTGATTTTAAGCAAGTGCCAATTTTATTGGAAGCAGATAATGATAAGGTCTACAAGTGTTTATTGAAACTAGCAGAAAGCTTATCTGACAAAGTAAGCAAGGCCAGTTCTCAACAACGTGGCCAACTGCATGTTGCTGCTGTTTTTGCTTGTAATTTTGTCAATCACATGTATCGTCTATCCGAAGATTTATTGGATGATAGTGGACTATCATTTGAATTATTAAACCCTTTAATTAAAGAAACAGCTGATAAGGTAATGAGCCTTTCACCTCGATTAACACAAACCGGACCGGCTAGTAGAAACGATCAATTGATTATTCAAAAACATATGCGCTTATTGAAGGGTAATGAACCTTTTGAATCTATTTATAAAAACTTAACTGAATCGATATTAGCTTTGAGCAAGAGTAAATAAAGTATTGTTCTCTTCTAATTCCATTTTACATCACAGGATAGCTATAAGTATATTAGTCTTTCTTTTACATTAAACTTTTTGTAACACCAAAATGTATTGCAAGTCTCATGTTTTGAAAATGAGGCAATATTGAAATGTATGTTAATATTAACCAAATTACATTAATCCTTAGTTTTTTGGTACACCATATGGATATAAGTGAACGATTGTTAAACATTCCTTTTGGTGTAACCACTCCGATTAATTTTCGTTGAATGGAACATTAGGGGGCTAAGAGAGTTGGGATGAAAAGATATATTGAACAATTGATTGAAGATTTAGATGTGGCACGTTGTAATGCTGCGGATAAGCTAAGCGGCCTGCATACAAACACTTTTCTTAATGAGTATATACCATTTATTGATGATGACCATAAAGGCATAAGGGTTGCAGACTTAATTGGACTTGAGCAGTTTGTATTCCCTCGCTTGTCACTTTTGTCAAATATTGAGGTAACTGAACTTTGTCAGTCATTAATTGAAGTATACAAGGCATATGGTTTAAATCCAATATTTTCACCTTGTGTTCCTGATTTAATTCGATACGGACAATTAAGGGAACACATTAAACACCATGTTTACCCACAGGTTGGTTCTATGGTTGACATTGAATTGTGTGATTATATTCCACCTGATTGCCCATTCTTTAAAATTTGCCCTTCAACTAAAAATGGAGCTAAATGTTGTAGCGAGCTACAAAAACGCGCCTAATACTATTTAAGTATTGCTTCTACGTCCTCAAATTTAATTAATGATCTTTCATGCTCTTTGACAAATTCAAGAGCTTTGTCTACTTTATTAGTATTAATATAAAGTCGCGCACCAAGATCTTTACAAAGTTTTAGTTCTTTTTCATCGATTTTAAGATCGACCTTCATTAATTGAACCATTCGAAAGAACATAAAAAAACGTTCTCTTTCTGTTTTTGGAGTTTGGAAACTAAATTTCTCAAGGTTTTCATTTATCTCCTTTAGCTCTTGTGGACTTATGCCTAAACTAATGGTAACAAAGTTTAACCACATGTTTTCTGAGGTTAAGAGTTCACCGTCAGCTTGTGCCAATTTAATTAAACTAGCGGCGTAACATTTCTTTTCATCAAAATAATCTGAAAAATTAAGCATGGATTGCTTCGTATTATGAGTTATCTATATCAATTGTCGTTGTAAATATAAATTAATCATAATTATTAAAGCGCATTCTATGCATATAATTTTTGCAGATTCTATTCTTCTACAAACTTTAAAGAAATGGAATTAACACAGTGTCGTGTGTTTTTTTTTGTAAATCCCTCACCCAGAAATACGTGACCCAGATGACCATCACAATTGGCACAAACTATTTCGGTTCGTTTACCATCAATGTCTGGGATGCGTTTCACTGCGTCTTCAATTTCATCGTCGAAACTTGGCCACCCACAATGCGAATCAAATTTTGAGTTTGAATGATATAAAGGTGCATCACATTGTTTACACTGATAGGTACCCTTTCCTTTATGATTGGTAAATATGCCAGTATACGGTAATTCAGTTCCTTTATTTATTATAACTCGTTTTTCTGCTTCATTCAAAGAATTGTAGTTAAGACTGTCTTTTGCTTGTGCCATAAGTTGTGTGTTTGATAAAAGCATTAGGCTTAAAACAATTAAAGTAAAGGATATATTTTTATAATGCTTGTTATGCGTTTTCATGTGTCTAAAATTTAATTCTTAATGGTCACATGGAACTCGCCTCCTGATAGCTATCGGGATTAGTCATTCTCCTGTGCGAGAGAGCTTCTCTCATGGCTCGTTTCATATTATGAATACTAATAAAGTATGTCTGTTACTTATACTAATTATAAATAAAGCAAATCAACAGGTTTTTTGTTCATTTAGTGATGATTTGAAAGAGTTTAGTGTTTTTGTTGAAGTCTTGTTGTCTAATGTTCAGTTAATCAGTGTTAATAGTGGCTGGTGATGGTGTTGCTTATGCATGCTGAAAAAGCCTTTGTTGAATGTGTACATATTATAAGTGTATGATTGTTAATGTTTTTGTTTGAGCTTTGTTAATTCACTTGTTTTTATATATTTGTCGTCCGTTAATAATTCTTTACCAAAATATTGAAGCGATGGGATTAAAAGTTATTGTTCTTGCTAAGCAAGTTCCTGATACCCGAAATGTTGGCAAGGATGCCATGAAAGCTGACGGAACGGTGAACCGTGCGGCATTGCCTGCCATCTTCAATCCTGAGGATTTAAATGCTCTTGAGCAAGCGCTCAGATTGAAAGATAGATACCCTGGAACCGAAGTTACTATATTAACAATGGGACCAGGACGTGCAGCTGATATTATTAGAGAAGGTTTGTTCAGAGGAGCCGACGATGGTTATTTGTTAACCGACCGTGCGTTTGCCGGATCTGATACCTTAGCTACTTCTTATGCTATTTCGTGTGCCATTAAAAAGATGAATGGGGTTGATTTAATTATTGCTGGTCGTCAGGCCATTGATGGTGATACTGCCCAGGTTGGACCTCAGGTTGCCGAGAAATTAGGTTTGCCTCAGGTTACTTATGCCGAAGAGGTATTGTCAGTAGACAAAGATAAGATGGTTATTAAGCGTCGTTTGGAGCGTGGAGTAGAAACAGTTGAGATGCCATTGCCTGGTGTTATTACTGTTAATGCCAGTGCACCGGATTGTCGCCCGCGTAATGCTAAATTAACTATGAAATTTAAGCATGCGAAAACCATAACAGAACGCCAAGGCGAAGCCGAAGATTATATCGACATGACAGCTGATCGTCCATATCTTAACATTGCAGAAATGAGTGTTAATGATATTGATTCGGATGCTAAATGGTTAGGTTTAACAGGTTCTCCTACTAAAGTGAAGAAAATTGAGAACGTTGTGTTCCAGGCGAAAGAGTCGAAACGCTTAACGCCTTCCGATGAAGAGATTGATGAGTTAATGAAAGACTTAATTGCAAATCACACAATCGGATAATTGTTGACAACAAGTTGGTTTGATAACATCAAATCACATGTCGTAATCTTAAATCTTATACAATGAACAGCATATTTGTAATTTGCGAAATAGAGGAGGGAAAAGTTGCCGACGTTAGTCTGGAATTAATGACTAAAGGACGTTCCCTTGCCAATGAATTAAAGTGTAAGTTAGAAGCTTTGGTTCTTGGACATAACCTTAAAGGAGTTGAAAAAGAGTTATACCCTTTTGGTGCCGATGTGGTACATATTGGTGATGACGCTCGTTTAGATCCGTATACAACATTGCCACATACTTCGGTAATTGTTGAATTGTTTGAAAAAGAACAACCACAAATAGCATTATTAGGAGCTTCAACATTTGGTCGCGATTTGGGGCCACGTGTTTCCTCAGCTCTTCAAAGTGGTTTGACTGCCGATTGTACTTCTTTGGTAATTGGTGATCACGAGGATAAAAAAGCGAAAAAAGAATATAAAGACTTATTATACCAGATTCGTCCTGCGTTTGGTGGTAATATTGTTGCTACCATCATTAACCCTGATTGTCGCCCACAGATGGCTACAGTACGTGAAGGGGTAATGAAGAAGGAAGTGTACGATGCCGCTTATAAAGGAAAAGTTAATAAGTTGGACATTGACAAAATGTTAAAACCTGAAGATTTGGTGGTGAAAGTTATCGAACGCCACATGGAAAAATCGAAGGTTAATATTAAAAATTCTTCAATTATTGTAGCTGGTGGTTACGGTGTTGGTTCAAAAGAGAATTTTGCTCAGTTGGAAGAATTGGCGCATGTATTGGGTGGTGAAGTTGGTGCTTCACGTGCAGCAGTTGATGCTGGATATGCCAGTCATGAACGTCAGATTGGACAAACAGGAGTAACGGTTCGACCTAAGTTATACATTGCTTGTGGTATTTCTGGTCAGATTCAGCATACAGCAGGTATGGAAGAGTCGGCTATGATTATTGCCATTAATAATGATCCGAATGCACCAATTAATAAAATTGCCGATTATGTAATAACTGGTGATTTGGGTGCTGTTGTACCTAAGTTGATTAAGTTCTATAAAAAGAACACTAAATAGATTAGTAGACAACGAGATGATAGACATGCTGAATAAAGTCTAATCGTCTAACATCTAAAAATCTATTATCTAATTAAATAAATGTTGGATCAGAATTCCGAGTGATTGGAACTCAAAATATAAAACAAAATGGCAAATTTTTTCACAGATAACCCGGATTTAAAGTTCCACCTGGAGCATCCGTTAATGAAAAAGATTGTGGCTCTTAAAGAACGCAATTTTGCTGATAAAGATAAATTCGATTACGCACCCATGGACTTTGAGGATGCCATGGATAGCTACGAAAAAACCTTAGACATTGTAGGTGAGATTTGTGGTGACATAGTAGCACCAAACGCCGAAAGTGTGGATCAGGAAGGTCCAAAGATTGTTAATAACGAAGTGGTTTATGCCAAAGGAACTCAAGAGAACCTTGACGCCTTGGTGAAAGCTGGTTTGATGGGCATAACATTACCTCGTAAATACGATGGGTTGAACTTCCCTATTGTACCTTACATCATGGCTGCTGATATTGTATCACGTGCCGATGCTGGTTTTGTTAACATTTGGGGCTTACAGGATTGTGCCGAAACAATCAATGAATTCGCTGATGATGACCAGAAAGAGCGCTATTTAAAACGTGTTTCGCATGGTGAGACAATGGCTATGGATTTAACTGAGCCGGATGCTGGTTCAGACTTGCAAGCTGTTCAGTTAAAAGCTGAATTGAAAGATGGCAAGTGGGTACTTAATGGTGTGAAACGTTTTATCACCAATGGTGATGGACATATTGCATTAGTGTTGGCTCGTTCTGAGGAAGGTACTCAAGATGGACGTGGTTTATCTATGTTTATCTACGACCGTAACGATAAAGCAGTTATTGTACGTCGTTTAGAGAATAAAATGGGTATCAAAGGTTCTCCTACCTGTGAGTTAGTGTTTAAGGATGCTCCGGCTGAATTGGTTGGTTCACGTAAAATGGGATTGATCAAGTATGTGATGGCCTTAATGAACGGTGCTCGTTTGGGTATCGGTGCTCAATCTGTTGGTGTTTCTGAATCGGCTTATCGCGAAGCTTTGGCTTATGCTAAGGAACGTGAGCAGTTTGGCAAACCTATTATACAGTTCCCTGCTGTATATGAGATTTTGGCAACAATGAAAGCTAAGCTTGATGCGTCTCGTACTTTATTGTACGAAACATCTCGTTACGTTGATATTTACAAAACATACATGCACATTTCTGAAGAGCGTAAACTTGAAAAAGAAGAGCGTCAGGAAATGAAACGTTACCAAAAGTTGGCTGATTATTTCACGCCACTGTTGAAAGGTATTACCAGTGAGTACAGTAACCAATTGGCCTACGATGCAGTTCAGGTTCATGGAGGTTCAGGATTCATGAAAGATTATCCGGTTGAGCGTATTTATCGCGATGCTCGTATTACATCTATTTATGAAGGAACAACTCAGCTGCAAGTTGTAGCGGCCATTCGTGGTGTAACTACTGGTGGTTTGTTAGATCGTATTCGTGAATTCGAAGTAATGGATCTTAAGCCTGAACTACATGGATATCGTCGTACCTTAATTGGTATGACCGATGAGTACGAAAGAGCTGTTAAAGCTGTAGTTGACGTTAAGGACACTGAGTACTTGGATTTTCAAGCACGTCGTTTAGTTGAAATGGCAGGTAACATCGTTATGGGTTACTTATTGTTATTAGATACCCAACGTGATGACAAATTCAGAGGATCAACAGATATTATCATTAAACGAGGAAAAGCAGAAAACCATTCAAAAGCTGGTTTCATCTTTAACTCAACTATCGATGATTTAGGATTCTATAAGCCTGGGTTAGAAGAAGCATAAGAGCAATATAACTGATTATAAAAAAAAGGCCATTCTGTGAGGGATGGCCTTTTTAGTTGGTAGCACTAAGGGTTACATATGCTTCTGTATCGCTTGTGTAGGGTGCTGGCCTTGTTGCATACCGTGCTGTATACCTTACATACGCTTCTGGTCTCCTTACATATGCAACTATCAAGCTTAAATACTTCGTTGCTTCTATTGGTTGTCGTTTTGTAAACCTTACATACGCAGCTATATGCTATGCATTAAGCCCCAATACTGATACATACGATTCTGTTGATTATACACATGGTGCTATTTTTCTTACATGCCATGCCGACTGGACTGCTTAGTAATTAACCTGAGATGCTAATAGTCTACATTAGTTTGCAATTTTATCACATTTCACATCCAGTTATTTGTACTGTTAATAATGAAGGTGAAATTTTGTTTATTCGTCAGTAAAATATATCGGTTCACATGGTAATTTGCCGTATTTATCATGTTAGACTAAAATTATTATCTAAAAACATGTTACGTTTTCGCGTTTCTGCAATTAACTGGTAGTGTTTAATTGGGAAGATTTTTTTACATAAAAAATATTGAATTAAATAATTAAAAAATGAAACAAAACCAAACCCTGATTACCCTGTTAGCAGTCTTGCTATTGTTTGCGGGGTGTTGTAAGGATGATGAAGCGTCGCCACCTTACAACGTACTGAATGGGCGCAGTACAGCTGTTTTTAACCCCGACAAAAATTACGGAACAGTTAGCGACATTGATGGCAATGTA
>NZ_JBNGOY010000043.1:0-52357 GCF_050589805.1 Carboxylicivirga fragile
AAGTCAAATCAAATCAAAAAATCAAAGAACGTTTGTATGTTGTTGAAATATAATTTATTGCAAATTGTTTTTAAAAATTAACGCATCACTAGTAAGCTACCAATATGGAAAGATCTAGATTACCAATATCCCAGGAGATTTTCCAATCTGGTGCACGGTTTCGAATCCAAACGTTTATCATTTGCCGCTTTCCCATACCTGAATCAGGGTGCTGAGCATAAATAAGCACGCCCAATTGTAAACGAGCGGCCTCTTCAATTATCTCCATAAAACCTTCGGAATGCACCTTCAGGTCTTTTCGGTTTAAAAAAGTAATGTTTGGTTTTATAAATGATCCACGATAAGCTTGGTTCGCGAAGTTCACGCCTTGCGAAAAGTTTTCGGTACGAATTACAGCCCACGATGAAAACACATCGCTATTCTTATAATCATCAGAAAGCTGACCTATCTTCTCTCCAAGTTCAGGACATTTCTCTTTTGAACCCAAACCAAGCAGCTTAATTGAACCTTGTGGATAAGCCACATCCTTTAAAAAAGAAAAATAAGCTTTAATCGTTTCCGGATCACTCACAGGCACCAATAGGTTAGGTTTCCACGATCGCTCCTGTTGTTGGGTTAAACGAGCACTACGTTTTGCAGCCCACTCGGCAAATGAAACAAATAAACCACTGCGAACATCATCAAATGGAGTGTTTAATTTCCTTTGCAGCAATACGCCATACACTAAAAACACCAAGGCGACAGATATTAAACTAATGGTTGAATTAATAATAAACATGGCCAATATGGAGGTGATTAAGCCCAACCAGGGCACCCATTTCGTTACACGAAACATGGGGCGGAAACTTATCAGCCCAAGGTTTTGCTCTATAATTACAACCACATTTAACATGGCATAGGTTATTAAAAAGAACATGGTAACAAGTGGTGCCACTGCATTTAAATCGCGCAACAACATGGTAAGAAACACCAACGAGCCTGTTATAATCATAGCATTGCGGGGTTGGCCTGTTTTATCTGTTCGGCCCAACCAAGCGCCAGCTGGCAAAACACGGTGACGCCCCATGGCATACAATATACGCGATGATCCAACCATTGATGCCAAAGCCGAAGAAAAAGTAGCTCCTAGTACACCGGCAATTGCTAACGGTGGGAAAAATGATTTATCAATTAATATATTGTAGTTATTGAGTAACTCCTCTGTTGTGGCAGATTTTGCCAACCAAAAGGCTACCGCCATATATACCAAAAAACTTACACCAATGGCCGACAAAGTACCCACCGGAATACTTCTCTTCGGATCTTTCAATTCCCCCGACATATTGGCTCCTGCCATAATTCCAGTGGCTGCAGGGAAAAACACGGCAAATACAATCCAGAAATTCGAACCTGAAAACTTATTCTCAATAGAACCTTGAAATGTTCCCCATTGCAGTGTATCGCTCAAACTATTTTGCATTGACCCATAATATGCTGCTAATACCATCGAAATAATAGATGCAAAAATGATGGCCATAATCAGGTACTGAGTGCGAATAGCCAAATCGGCACTTTTATATGCAATGGCATAAAGCACCAGAAATACGGCCAGATCAACAAGCAATGCAGAATGCGTGGGGAAAATAAAAAGCCAGCCTTCTCGAAACCCAAAAATATACATGGTTACCGCCAAAGCCTGCGATACATATCGCGGTATCCCCAGGCTACCGCCAATCTCTAATCCCAAGGACTGAGAAATAATGGCATAGGCTCCTCCAGCTCCAATCTTAATATTAGTAGTAATCGACGACATAGAAAGTGCCGTAGTAAGCGTAATCAAAAACGAAACAATAATAATGAGCCAGGCACCAAGTAAACCAGCATTACCGACCACCCAACCCAGGCGCAAGTACATTATGACACCTATTATCGTAAGTAAGGTAGGCGTAAATACACCACCAAATGTGCCAAACTTTTTTAATGTTACTTTTTTATCCATCCTGTCTGCTATTGTTCTAAAGTAATAATTTTTTGCTGTTCAACTTATATAAAGCTATCAAATCATCTAACATTCAATAAATAAAACAACTCAATACACTTTATTATAATCTATTAAGGCAACAATATCAATTTAGAAATTGAGCCTAAGTTATCCACAGTGTATTCTAAATGATCAAACACCCAATTAATACTCATTAAAACACGGGAGAGTTAATTGATTATTTATACTTTTAGGATAACTAAATCAAGATCGATAGAGCTTATACTCAAACCAGCTTGTTATAGCTAATTATAAAGTACAACAAAACATGCCATGCTCTGGCAGGGTTACCCTAATGGTAAAATAAACAAAAATCAACTCTTATATGATTTGTACACTTTGTGGTTCTGCACTAGTAAATAAAAGAGATGCGTATTATTATGATTGTGATAATTGCCGAGCCATCGTAATGGACGAGAAACTCTACCTCTCGGCTGAAGATGAAAAAGAATCCTATAAAACCCATAACAACGATGTAAATGATATTCGGTATCAAAACTTTACATCGCCAATTACAAATTATGTACTCGGTCATCTTTTACCTGAACATAAGGGCTTGGATTTTGGAAGTGGTACTGGTCCTGTTATTTCCAGCATGCTAATCAAGAGTGGTTACGACATTGTCCAATATGACCCATTCTTTGCGCCAGATAAAAGTGTGTTGAATAATCGATTTAATTACATTGTTAGTTGTGAGGTGTTTGAGCATTTTCACCAACCAAAACTGGAAATAAAGAAGCTGATTGACCTTTTAAAAGACAATGGTGTATTACTTATTATGACCATGATTTACAATGAGGAGATCGATTTTAAAACCTGGCATTATAGAAACGACGATACGCATGTTTTTATCTATCGACAAGAAACCATCGAATACATTGCAGAAACAATGAACCTTGAAATAGACGTTTTAACAGATCGATTAGTCGTCTTGAGAAAATCAGCAAACTAATGCATCTGAAAGCAGTAAGTGGGCAATCCAACATTTTATGCTAATCTCCAATAGTAAATACTTTTGTTATCCCTTTAAAACCTTAAAAATATGACAATGATGAGTAGAATTAACTTCTTGATCCATAGCAATGTAAACACTTGACCTAATTAAAAGACAAAATCCGATAAATCATTGATTTATCGGATTTTCTAGTTGTCCCATAAGGACTCGAACCTTAAATGCCTGGACCAAAACCAGGTGTGTTACCATTACACCATGGGACAAACTTTATAGCTTTTTGTCAAAAGCGATGCAAATATAGATAGTTTTTTTTTCATTGCAAGCCATTTTGAAAAAAATATTAACCCACACAGGCCTTTTGCCTAATAGTGAGTAGATTATTTTTTCAAATAAAACATTCAGTTTTTACATACGAAGAATTATCTTTAACCTGAATTCGATAAAAGGATTAATAAGCATGTTTGATAAGGCAAATTATAAAAAGACGAATTTAGTTGTTGGATGGTCCATTTTCACCCTCTCTTCCATATTGTATTACTTAACCATGGCGCCCACGGTCAGTTTATGGGATTGTGGCGAATTCATCGCTTGCATGAACAAACTAGAGGTTGGTCATTCACCAGGTGCGCCATTTTATTTATTACTTGGCCGCTTGTTTAATCTTTTTGCTTTTGATGCTTCTCAACTGGCCTTTACTGCCAACCTATTATCTGTATTTGCCTCGGCAGCCACTGTTATGTTTTTGTATTTTTCAGCTGAGCACATTCTGCAGCGCATCTTTAAAGAATACTTAGCAAATTACAGTTCATATTTACTAATAGTTGGTTCTGCTGCCATAGGTGCATTTGCCTTCGCGGTATCCGACACTTTTTGGTTTTCCGCAGTTGAAGCCGAAGTATATGCCTTATCTATCTTCTTCACGGCTTTATGTTTTTGGCTGTTCTTAAAATGGGAAGAGGCATATGAAACATCGCTACCTAGTACCAAATGGCTAGTGCTTATCGCTTATCTAACCGGATTATCGGTGGGCGTTCATTTACTTAACCTATTGATCATACCAGTACTGGTTCTAATCATTCTTTTACGCAATCGTCCTTTTTCGTGGCATATCTTCGGAAAAGCGGTGTTAATTGGAGGCCTTATTCTTGGTGTGCTACTATTTGGTATCATCCAAAAAGGCTTATGGCTAGCTGCGAAGCTCGAATTACTGTTTATAAATGGAATGAGCCTTCCATTGCATTCGGGCTTAATTGCTTTTACTTTAATCGTATTTGGCGGACTATTTTTCATCGTTTTTAAAACACGCACAAAAAACAACAAACAACACATTCTGGCTTTATTCACACTTGTTTTTATGATTGGCTACTCTTCATATGCCATGATCATTATTCGAGCCAACGCCAATACACCTATCAACCTTAATGATCCGTCCAATGTGTTTTCGTTCGATGGCTTTTTAAATAGAGAACAATATGCTCAAAACCCATTAGTGCATGGTGCCTACTTTAACGCCAGAGGTGGAGATTTGGAATATGAAACAGCTTATCGGCCGAAGGGTGCTCACTATGAAAAATTTGAGAAAGCAACTGCATACAAATACGACAGCGAATTTACCGGCTTATTCCCGCGTATGCACAGCAGTAGTCCAACACATATTTATGGATATGCGCAATGGTCTGGGGTTGATCCAGAGCTTAAAACCAAACCTTCGTTTGTCACCAACCTGCGCTTTTTCTTCAATTACCAAATCCAGCACATGTACTTTCGCTATTTCATGTGGAATTTTGCTGGCAGGCAAAATGACGAACAAGGTCATGGAAATCTACTAAAAGGCAATTGGTCGAGTGGCCTAAGTCTATTCGACAAAGAATATGCCGATGGAATGCTACCAAGCATACAGCACAATAACCCATCGCACAACCGTTACTACCTACTGCCTTTGTTACTAGGCATAGCAGGCATTATACTATTATTGAAAAATAACACCGGGAAAAAATATTTATCAGTTATTGGTTTATTATTCCTGATGACAGGGCCTGTTATCATTCTTTACTTAAACCAAACACCATTTGAACCACGCGAACGCGATTATGCCTTTGCCGGTTCCTTTTTCGCCTTTTCAATTTTCCTTTCCATAGGCGCCTTTGCCTTGGTTCATTGGATGCGAAGTGTGCATGCGAGCAAAAGCATTGGTATATTAACCTTAATCCTAACCACCATAGCTGTCCCTGTTTTGATGCTTTCGCAGAATTACGACGATCATGATCGTTCGGGTAGGGAATTGGCGCTTAACATGGCACGTAGCTACCTGGCTTCCTGCGAACCAAATGCCATCTTATTTACCTATGGCGACAACGATACCTATCCCCTTTGGTATGTGCAAGAAGTGGAAGGGTATAGAACCGATATCAGAGTAATCAACTACGGATTAATGGGAGCCGATTGGTGTGTTAAACAACTTGGACAAGCAGTTAACGACGCAGGAAACATTCCTCTTTCCATATCTCAAGATCGCTATAAATCGGGCGATCTGGATCACGCTCTTTTAATGGATAGAAGCGAAGAATATGGTCCTCTGGCAAGTGTGGTTCAGTTTATTGGCAGCGATAGTGAGCAATCGAAACTAAAGCTTGAAAGCGGACAGGCCATTGATTATTCGCCCGTCAATAAGTTTTCGCTGGCCTATAACTCAAGCGATACTTTAAAATGGACATGCAGCAAACGCGTGCTTTATAAGAACGACATAGCCCTACTGGATATTCTTGCTACCAACCAATGGAAACGCCCTGTCTATTTCACCATCGGAGCCGATCCTGAAATTTTTCTTGGCATGAAAGACTACCTCAGGTACGATGGAATGGTTTATCGATTAATGCCGACTTCAAAGCAGGCTTCTGAACCTATTTACATCGATACGGAAGTTTTATTTGAGAAATATTTAAACACCATAGATCTGGGAGATGGTAATGCAGCTTATTACGATCATTATTGCCGGCGCACTTTTGATGTAATGAAACATCGTCAAATGACCAATGTACTGGCTGCCGACTTACTCGAAAATGGTCGAATAAATGATGCTCAGAAAGTGATCAAGAAGGCTACCAAAGAACTTCCGGTAAATGTATCTCCTGAAGCGCAAGGCAACATTTCCATTGCTCATTTAATGTATGCTGCTGACATGACAGAGGAAGCGAATGAAGTGGCGACTTTCCTTCTTCATAGGCATTTGAATAATCTGATATGGATTAATTCCTTACCGGCAAAATTACGCCGCTCAACCGACAATCTCTTTCAGGAAGAAATTCAAAATGGTGAAAGTCTTCGGTTCTTAATCACAGAGATTAAAAATGAACGCTTGCAACAGGAGTTTACAGCCATATACAAACAGTTAGGCCTGGACAAAATGATGAAGCAAGCCGAAACAGAAAGTTAGATTATATCACAACACATTAAAAAATGCACAAGATATAAGTGAATAGAACGTTAAGATGAACAAAATACATGAGCTGTTCTATAAAAAATTGTATTTTTGCCTATTATCTGAACTGTGTCAAAAAATCACCACAGAACATTCAGAGCTATTTGATTGAAAATAAGTAATTATGAGGCAATACACCCGTTTGAATTTACTATTTGGTTGGTTAACATTTTTTATTTCAGCCACCACTTATGTAATGACCATTGAACCCACAGCAAGTTTTTGGGATTGTGGTGAATTTATTTCAACATCGTACAAGTTATTAGTTGGTCACCCCCCAGGGGCACCGTTTTTCATGATAATGGGTCGCTTCTTTACTTTATTTGCACCCGATGCAGGTTCGGTAGCAGCCATGATTAATATAATGTCAGCGCTTGCAAGTGCTTTCACCATCATGTTTTTATTTTGGACAATTACTCATCTTGCTAAAAAAATATTTATTAGCGAAGAAGAGCCACCAATATGGAAAACATGGGCAGTTATGGGCAGTGGTTTAGTAGGTGCCTTAGCTTACACATTCTCCGACACATTCTGGTTTTCAGCTGTTGAGGGTGAAGTATATGCCATGTCATCATTTTTCACAGCCATTGTATTTTGGGCCATCCTTAAATGGGAAAATGTAGCTGGCAAGCCTTTTGCCAATCGTTGGTTAATCCTAATTGCCTACCTAATGGGATTATCAATTGGGGTTCACTTACTTAACCTGTTAGCCATACCAGCCATCGTAATGGTATATTATTTTAAACTACATGAAGTAAACCGAAATAATACCATAAAAGCTTTGGTAATTTCAGCCGTTATACTGGGTGGAATACTGTATGGAATTATACCAGGCGTGGTAAAAGTTGCCAGCTGGTTCGAATTAGCCTTTGTGAATGGTTTTGGTATGCCATTTAATTCGGGAGCCTTATTCTATGCCTTGATTTTAGTAGTAGCTCTTGTTGCCGGAATTTGGTACACCTATAAAAAGAGAATGGCCATTGCCAATACAATTATTTTAGCTGTAACAGTTATTCTAATTGGCTATTCATCTTTCGCCATGATTGTTATTCGCTCACATGCCAATCCTCCGATGGATCAAAACTCGCCGGAAGATGTATTCTCACTCATGTCGTACTTAAATCGTGAGCAATACGGCGATCGTCCATTGTTCCTTGGGCAAAACTACAATTCTCCACTGGACAGAAAAGCAATGCAAGGCGAAAAAGGAAGCCCGGTACGCATCAAAAAAGAAGGTGAATACATAACAGTTGATTACCGTCCGCAATATAAGTTTGACGATCGTACTACAACCTTATTCCCTCGTATGTACAGTCGCGAGGCGCATCACGTAGAACAATATAAAAACTGGACCAACTTTAAAGGGAAACGCGTTAATGTTGAAGACGAACGAGGGGCACCTAAAACATTGATGGTACCAACTTTTGGTGAAAACATCACATTCTTTATTCGTTATCAAGTGGTGCACATGTATTGGCGCTACTTCATGTGGAATTTCTCAGGTCGCCAAAACGATATCCAAGGACATGGAGAAATTCACAAAGGAAACTGGATTACAGGTATTAAATTCATTGATGAAGCCATGTATGGCGATGAAACCTTGCTATCGGATATATATGCCAAAAACAAAGCTCGTAATGCCTATTACATGTTGCCATTTATACTTGGATTAATTGGCTTATTATTTCAATTTAATGCCGGTAAAAACGGGAAACAAAGCTTTTGGATTGTAATGTTGCTATTTTTCCTAACCGGATTAGCCATTGTACTATACTTGAATCAAACCCCTATACAACCGCGTGAGCGTGATTATGCCTATGCAGGTTCATTCTATGCCTTTACCATTTGGATTGGCTTAGGCGTATTAGCCATTGTTGATGGATTAAAACGTTTTGTGCCGGGTTCGGTAAGTGCAGTCGCAGCTACCAGTTTATGTTTGGTATTAGTTCCGGGTATTATGGCCAGCGAAAACTGGGATGACCATGATCGTTCTGAAAGATATGTGGCCCGCGACTTAGCTCACAATTACCTTAATAGTTGTGCCGACGATGCCATCATATTTACCAACGGCGATAATGACACCTTCCCTTTATGGTATGCTCAGGAAGTTGAAGGCATACGTACCGATGTTCGTGTATGTAACCTAAGCTACCTACAAACCGATTGGTACATCGATCAGATGAAACGAAAATCATACGATTCTGATCCTATGCCATTCTCATTGGAGCATGATCAATATGTAACCGGAACACGCGATGTTGTTTACTTATTCGATCGAATTAAGGGAAGCATCGATATGAAAGAGGCCATCGATTTTGTGGCTAGCGACAACCCTAAAACAAAACAAATTCCAGAATATGCTGGTAGTATCGATTACCTTCCATCTAAGCAATTCTCCATCAAAGCGGATAGTCTTAAGGTGATGCAAAGAGGTATCGTTTCTGAGGATGCAGCTCACCTGTTATCGAAGCAAGTTGATGTTAAGTTGGGCAAGGATATGATTCTGAAAAATGAATTAATGATTCTTGATTTATTCGCTAACAACGATTGGGATCGCCCAATTTACTTTGCCGTTACAGTAGGTACCGATAACTATGTAAGTCTTCAGGATTATTTCCAATTAGAAGGATTTGCTTACCAAGTGGTACCAATTAAAACAACAAATCCTGATGGCCAGTACGGACGCGTTGATACTGAGCGTATGTATACCAATGTGATGGAGAAATTCAAATGGGGTGGATATGATAACCCTAATGTGTATTTGGATGAAAACCATTTACGTATGGCCAACAATATTCGTAATAATCTATCGCGTTTAGCAGCAAGCTTACTGGATGAAGGTAAAAACGATAAGGCGAAAAACATCCTGGATAAAACAATGGAGGTATTAAGTTCGGAACGCGTACCTCATAATTATTTCAGCATCTTTTTAGCCGAGGGTTATTTCAAACTAGGTGAATTTGAGAAAGGTGAGGAAATATTGAAAGGTTTAGCAAAAGATAAGTTGATGGATTTTGACTATTTCTCTTCTTTACCTGCCCATAAACAACAAACAGCAGGAAGGGAGCCTGACACAGCCATGGCAATTTACATGGAAGTAGTGAAAATGGCCCAAAAATACCAGCGAGAGGAGTTAATGAAGCAGTTGGAAGGCGACTATGAAAATCGCATCAAAAGACTTGGCTTTTTCGAAGGGTAAAGATGAGTTATAAGGTACAACCACCACTTTGGCTAAGAGCCTTCTTCAGAGGAGCTGTTTGGAGGAAAACTAAAAGTGAAAAATGCGTTTACCTTACTTTTGACGATGGTCCTGTAGAGAAGGAAACTTTATGGGTTGTTGAACTCCTGAAAAAGTATGACATCAAAGCGACCTTCTTTTGTGTGGGTGAAAATGCAAAGCGTCATCCTCACCTTATGGATGTATTATTAGAAAACGGACATAGCGTTGGCAACCACACCTTCAATCATCTACCTGCGTGGAAATGTTCACGTTCGGCATATTTTGAAAACATTGATAAGGGAAAACAATATGTTCCAGGCCAACTATTTCGACCACCGCACGGGCAATTATATCCATGGTATATGTCGGCTCTAAAAAAGCGATTTAAGGAAATAGTAATGTGGGACGTACTGGCAATGGATTACGACAAGCGTTTAAGCAAACAAACGGTAGTCAACAACGTGATGAATCATGTTCGAAATGGATCCATCATTGTTTTTCACGATTCGAGGAAAGCATGGGAAAGAATGTCGTATGCTTTACCCATATGCCTTAAGAGATTGCAAAAAGAAGGTTATACCTTCAAAGTATTTGAGATGTAATAATTGAATTTTAGATATAAGGCGAATACTATTTTCGTCGGAAAAGAAAAAACAAAACAAATGAACATTCTGCTTTTAGGTTCGGGAGGAAGAGAACATGCTTTGGCGTGGAAAATGGCGCAAAGCTCAAAACTATCAAAATTGTACATTGCCCCTGGTAATGCAGGCACATCGCAAGTTGGGACAAACATTAACCTTAATCCCAACGATTTTGATGCGCTTAAAAAATTGGTGCTTGAAAAGGGCATTGACATGATAGTTGTTGGCCCCGAAGAACCTTTGGTGCGTGGAATTAAAGATTTTGTTTTAAACGATGCTGAAATTGCAAACGTTCCTGTTATTGGACCTAATAAAAAAGGAGCTCAATTAGAAGGAAGTAAGGAGTTTGCCAAAGAATTTATGCACCGACATAATATTCCAACAGCAGGTTATCTTTCTGTTAATCCAGACAACCTAAATGAAGGGCTTGCTTTTCTTAAAACTTTAAAAGCTCCATACGTGCTTAAAGCGGATGGTTTAGCAGCCGGTAAAGGTGTTCTTATTCTGGATGATTTAGCCGAAGCTGAGACTGAACTTAAAGCCATGCTTGATGGTAAGTTTGGCGATGCAAGTAGCAAAGTAGTTATAGAGGAATTTCTTGATGGCATTGAACTATCTGTATTTGTTTTGACTGATGGACATGGCTACGTGGTTTTGCCTGAAGCAAAGGATTATAAGCGCATTGGCGAAGGTGATACCGGGTTAAACACCGGTGGGATGGGTGCTGTATCTCCAGTTCCATTTGCGAATGAGGCATTTATGAAGAAAGTACACGATCGCATTGTTTTACCTACTGTTGAAGGTCTACAAAAGGATGATATCCCATATAAAGGATTCATTTTCATCGGCCTTATCAGTGTTGATGGTGAGCCGATGGTTATCGAATATAATGTTCGTATGGGTGATCCTGAAACTGAAGTTGTGATACCGCGTCTGAAATCAGATTTGGTTGATTTATTCGAAGCAACAGCTGCCGGTAATTTACGCACCAAGCAAATTGAATTTGAAGAGCAAAGTGCAACTACCGTGATGCTGGTATCAGGTGGATATCCGGGCGATTATGAAAAAGGTAAGGTAATAACTGGTTTAGATGCAGCTAAAGATGGTTTGGTTTTCCATGCAGGAACAATTGAGAAAGATGGAAAAGTATTGACCAATGGCGGAAGAGTAATTGCATTGACTGCTTTTGGCAACAACAAAGATGAAGCACTTATAGCATCGTTTAAAAATGCCAATACATTAAATTTTGAAGGTAAATATTTTCGAAAAGATATCGGATTCGATTTATAAGCTATGCTATATAAAACGGTAAATAGAAACAGTATTGTAGCATTAGTGGTGATGCCACTAATGCTTCTGGGCTTTTGGACTAACTCTCTAATGGCCTTGCAATCACCTGGTTTTCCGTTTGAACTACATGCTATGCCTTTATGGAACTTTGTGGCCAATATCCTAAAAGGGAATCAATTAATTGCTACCATCATAAGTATGTTCATTGCCCTATTATTGATGTTTGGGGTGAATCGAATTACTAACCGCTATAGTTTATCTACTGGGCAGACCAGCGCGCCCGGCTTCATCTACCTATTATTTATTAGCGGTTATTTAATGGTACAAAAGCTGCATCCAGTTTGGTTCTTTGCACCGCTGCTTTTGCTTGCTATTGAACGCTTATTTCTGGCCTATGGTCATCGTAAACCGATGGCTTGGTGTTTTGAGGCTATGTTTTGGCTTTCATTAGGCACCTTGTTTTACGCAAAGGGAATCTACTTATCCATATTAGTTTGGATGACCATGTTTATTCTTCGTTTGTTTACCTTGCGTTCCTTCCTAGCTACACTCATTGGACTTGTATTGCCTTATTTATTAGCTTTTGGGTACTATTTCTGGATGGATAAACACATGTGGTTCCTCGAACTAATATTCGAGAATTTTGCTTCTCCAGTTGCATTTTTTAGCCATACTATTTTTTCACAATGGTACAATGGTCTCATCATTGCCCTGGTATTTGTGGCAATTATGGCTGTGGTGCGCATAATGCCTATGGTTAAGATAATTTCTAGAAAACATTACCGTATCTTTATCTGGTTGATTGTATTGTGCGTTGTAGCATCGCTTACACCTTATTTCTCTTTAGAAATAATTCCTATTTTGGCCCTTGGCTCAGCTATAATATCTAATCGTTTCATTAGTGCCATACGACGTACAATTATACAAGAAATACTGTTTGCTCTACTAATCATACTTACTATATCTGCTCAATTCCTGATTTAAAAGAATGGATAAGAAAAAAGCAACCTTGGCTATTTATGGTATTCAGGATCGTATCAACACGGATACACCATTCTATGTGCACGATCATGGCTTAACGCTAATGAATCAAGGAAAGGTTATCAAGCATCTTTCCCTTGAGCGACTTAGCCGCCGAAAGCATGACAATACTTTGCACGAACAAATATATGAGCTGCTTAAATCTGAGAGACTGCTTAGATCGGATGATTACGATCTGGTATTTGTTGATAATGTTGTAGGGAGAGCATTTATATCGAGTTGTGGTCGATTTCGATTTGAAGCACCTTTAAACCAGAACTTATTAGCACAAGCAGAATTAGGTCGTTGCTGGTGGTTGGATAAGGAAAAAGAAGCTTATGCCATCAATCACGAATTGGCACATATTGCTTCATGTTTACCTTTTTATGGCGCCTACAAGGAAAATAGTTTGCTTGTTCATTTCGACGGAGGGGGCAGTTTAAGTAATTTCTCAGCTTGGCAATTTCGTAATAATCAGCTTTGTTGCATTGAGTTTCATTGGGATTTAAAATATCTATCAGCTCTATTTAATGCCAATGCCTTGGTGTTTGGAATTATTGGAGCAAAGTATAAAGAACAAAACAGTGTTCCTGGTAAAATGATGGGCTTGGCAGCATTTGGCACCTATCGTCATGAGCTAGAAGACTGGTTGAAAAAGCACAATTACTTTACCAACCTTTGGGCATCAAAGAAAGCATTTATTGACGCAGCTCAAAAGGATTTTGGATGGCAACAAGCTCAGCTTAATGAGCGTGATTTTTTCTTACAAGACTTAATTGCCACTATGCAAGGCATCTTTCAACGCGATTTTTTAACAAAGTTGAGTCGTCTACAAGATAAGGAGGACTATAGTAATTTATATTATTCAGGAGGTTCAGCACTAAATATAGTAACTAATAAAGCCATTATCGACAGCCAATTATTTGACAATGTATATATTCCTCCTTGTCCTGATGATAGCGGTCTCTCACTTGGGGCAGCTGCTCATTTGGAGTGGCAAAAACATGGCCAGATCCATTTGCATAATCCTTATTTAAATAATTGGCAACTTGCGAGTACGGATGATGTTGTCATTTCAGAATTGGAGCTGGATAAATGTGCACAAGCTTTATTGGCCAATAAAGTGGTAGCTGTTTGTAATGGTACAGGCGAAATTGGCCCTCGTGCACTTGGCAATCGTTCAATATTATCCTTGGCAAACTCAACTGAACTTGCTAAAAAAGTAAGTATGGAACACAAGCGGCGGGAATGGTATCGTCCAGTTGCGCCAATCATGCTAGACAAAAATGCTGTTTATTTTACTGGTAAGAAATTGGTTCATCGTTTGGCACAATACATGTTGTTGGACTTTGAAATTGAGAAAAATAAACAAACAGAACTACAGGGAGCTGTGCATGTGGATGGAACGGCCAGAATTCAGGTAATAGAGAATAGGGGGCAAAATCCATTTATGTTCGCCCTATTAACATTGTTAGATAATAAATACGGTATAAAAGCCCTTATTAATACATCCTTTAATGTAAGAGGAGAGCCAATTGTTCAAACAAAAGAAGATGCCATAAATTCGGCTAAAAACATGAATTTAGATGGCTTGGTGATAAATGGATACTATCAATCCTTATAACCACTTTTTAAGTACATTTTCCAGATCATCCATTTTTACAGGCTTACCAATGTAATCATTCATTCCGGCATTAATACACACTTCCCGATCACCTTTTAATGCATTTGCCGTCATGGCGATAATTGGTATCTCAACCTGTTTCTCACGCAACTGTATGGTAGCATCCAAACCATTCAGAACAGGCATTTGGACATCCATAAATACCAAGTGATAAAGCTTAGCATCTTCACCGGTAATCATCTCAACCGCTTCTGCGCCATTTTTAGCGATATCAATTTCAATACCAATTCGAGAAAGCATTTTTTCCGCAATCTTCTGGTTAATAATGTTATCCTCAACTAATAATATATTTTTGTCTTTAACCAAGGCTTTTACATCTAGCTCCTTGGCATACTCTCCGGTGCCACTTTCAATATCAGATAGGAAGAGATTCTCGATGGTATTCAATAATTGAACATGTTTTATTGGCTTTTGTAGAACATGGTCAACACCCTTTGATTCTTTCGCTTGCTTCCATCTGTTTTCAGAAGAAAACAGAATAATCTTCACATTGCTCTGTAGTTCGCGAATGCTCTTAAGAAAATTATCATCAGCCTTACTAAATACATGACTGTCAATGATGATTAGATTAAAATCATTGCGCACCTTAAGGGTGCTTAGTGCTGTCTTTTCGTCGGATACCGTTTCGGACTTAATGGACCAGTTGTTTAATGTTTTCTTAAGAAGCAGTAGGTTGGTCTTGTGATTATCGATGATCAAACTATTGATCTTCGCAAATTGCTCCGTGTTTATTTCGTATGGCTTTTGATCTTTATCAATCACAAGTGGCAGGGTAAAATGAAATACCGAACCCGGATTTTCAGTTGACCACATGAAGTTAGGATTTGGACTATCCACCCAAATTTTTCCGCCCATTAGCTCAACCAACATTTTTGATATACTGGTACCTAAACCTGTTCCTCCGAATTTTCGCGTAGTAGAGCCATCGGCTTGTGTAAATGATTCAAATATCTTCTCAAGCTTATTTTTAGGAATTCCAATGCCCGAATCTTCAACCGAAAAATGAAGCGTCAAATCCGTGCTTTCCTGACGTTCAATCTCGACCTTAAGCACAACTTCACCCTCAGATGTAAACTTAACCGCATTCCCCATCAAATTAACCAATACTTGAATCAATCGACTTTCATCGCCAATTAATACTGGCGGAATGGTATCCTCAACATCATTTAATATTTCAATTCCCTTTTCAAGCGCTTTGAACGACATTTGATCCATTAAATAATCGACTGTTGAACGCAGATTAAAAGGATAAGCCTCAATCTTCATTTTACCAGCTTCAATCTTCGAGAAATCAAGAATATCATTTATGATATTCAGCAAATTATCGCACGAGCGTCCAATGATGGAAATAACATTGGTTTGCTCCTTGGTTAGTCGGGTTTTTGAAAGTAATTCCGTTGCTCCTATAATACCATTCATAGGGGTACGAATCTCATGACTCATGTTGGCCAAAAATTCGGACTTAGCCTTATTCGACTCAGCCTCTTTCTTTTGCATCTCTTTCTGGGCACTAATGTCCATAAAGGCTTCAAGGAATACTTTCTTATTATCAAGTGAGATTGGAATAATATTCTTTAATATCTCACGCGATATATTGTTTTCCTTGACTTCCAATCTTTCGTCAAGCGTAACTACCTTAACACCAGCCTGCGCATCCAAGTATTCCTCTTTTTTATTGGTAAAGAAAAATTCGCTGTAAGTATGTCCTTTAATGTGTTTCATGGCCTCTTCAATGGTCACAAAACCCATTGTTTTAGCCGCATTCTGGTTTAATTGGATTATTTCCTTTTTATCATTAACGATTAAAATTCCAACCGGCAGATTCTCAGTAATGGTTGTTAATGCTTTGTTAGATTCTTTCAATGATTCAGTCAACAGCTTCTTCTCTGTTGTATCCTCCTTAATGGCTATGTAGTTCGATATGGTTTTATCCTCACTTAGTACTGGAGAAATAAGAACCTTCTCCCAATACACTGAACCATCGTCTTTACTACTCGAAATTTCACCCGTCCATACCAAACCTTCCTGAATGGTTTGCCAAAGCACCTCAGCAAATTCATTATTATCTTGTTGTAACTTAAAAAAGTTGGTATTTCCGCTATGTAACTCTGATTTTGAAAAGCCTGTCAGGGACTTGAACCCCTTATTGACATACTCAACATTTCCACGCGTATCCGTAATCATTATCGAAATCGGACTTTGCTCCACCGCTTGTATTAACTTTCTATTATTTTCCTCAATATTTTTGCGATTGAGAATTAAACCTCTTATTTGATTCAACAGGAAGTAGGACAGGAACACAACCAACAAGGTAAAAACAACTAAGGATGCATACTTAAGCTTATTATATCTATTTAAAACACTTATACTCTGATTATTTAAGCTAACCAACCTTTTGTTGATATCGTACGAAATCTTATTTTCGATTTCATGAATCCGTTCAAATGAGGCTTCTACTTGTTTGATGTAATAATCTATTGCTTTGCTCACATTATCGAAATTGCCAGATTGACTCAAGGATTGTTCAACCTTGCCGGTAATCTTTTCCGATAATTTATAAAGTTCGTTTATTTTCGGAGCCAACTCACGAACCTCAGATAAGGTACCTGTGTAGATGTCCTCTTCGTATCGGATATTAACGGTAATCATATCCTGAGAATGAAGATTAACCGCACGTTTATCTTCAATTGCCCCTCCCTGATCTATCACATTGATAATTTCAATGCTTTTTTCAGTCAGCACTGTGATCTTACTCGCATTATTAGCTAACTGTTGTTCGTGACGTATAAATGGATAGGTCTTAAATGCTAGATTTAGTTCAAGCAGATTTCGGTGTAAGAGGTGTTCTAACTTTATTAACTGTTCCTGATTCTGAATAGAATTTCGGTAGCGCGTAGAAAATGAACGATCAAAATAATTTTCGATACTAATAATAGCACCAATCGTAATAATGTAAATAGCCAAAAGCATGTATAGCTTATTTACAATCGGTTCCTTAAAATAGGATAATTTTGATGTCTTTTTCTGCTTACTCACATGAATAAAGTTAACTTAAAACCAGCATTTAAAAACATAAATTTAAAAAATAATCTTTTTCCTTTTAGTAAATCCATATTTACTTAATTTACTTTCGTTCAATTGAGCGTTGGTAAATTTTAAAAAAGATCTGGTAAGCTCTGGTTCTGAGCTACATGAAAGAGAAGCCGCGTAAACAGGAATTAGTCGATTAAATTCAGTATTTGGAATGATTTTATCTACTTCCTTGCTATTTCCATTTACATTGAGGTTGCTTGCCCAGTCAATTACCACGTCAGCTTTATTATTACGCACACTTTTAATCAGACCTTTTGAATCGGACGAAAGAGCAACCACATTGTTTAAAACTCTATCATATACCTTTTCCGATTTCAGCATTTTTTTAGTTTCATAACCTATCGAACTGGTTTCAGGATCGGCAATGATATAGGCAATTTTATCATCGCTTTTGAGTGCTTTTAAATCACCAATAAAACCTTTAGGATTGTTTTTCTTCACCATAAACACAAGGTCGTTATACCCTACAAATATTGAATCGGTAAGTGTAAAACCTGTTTCTGTTCTAAAATTTTGAAACGAATATGTGGATGCAGGAATGTATAAATCACCCTTTTGCGAATAACGAATTAAACCCATCAGGTTTTTAGAACAGTCATTTTGAACGCGAATTTTACAATTGTGGGTATTCTCAAATTCGGTTTTTAAATCCAGAACAAGACCAACCATCGAATTCTCGCAGTATATCAATAACTCTTTCTTATTTGTGTCTTCATTATTTGACTGCTCATGCGCTTTATGTTTACATGAAGCCAAAGCTAGGGAACAACAAATAATTAATAATGTCAGGCGTTTTAGTAAGGGCATAACTGTAATAATTTCAGTTGTACAATTTAGGGAATTGTTCAACTCCAAAACAGCTTATTAATCATATAATTTGGCACGTTGGTCAAATAGAATTAACCCTTAATGAAGTGTTTACGTATCCAGCGCGGCACAACAATGGCACCAATTAACAAATAAGGATAATAACTGACCAAACGCCACATAAAGGCCATTGCAACGCCAGTTCCCAAAGGAATCATATTGGATAAAAACTCTTTAAAAACCCACTCAGCAAAGCCACTACCCCCAGGAGTAGGACTAACCAGCATCATAATCCACATTACCAATTGCTTCCCAAAAATTAGGAAATGCTCGTCCCAATTAAAAAACTGAACTCCAAAAAAGGCAATTATTAGTGTATTAACGATCCAATAACGAGCCGTCCAACTAAAGGCTGTAGCAAGAAAAGCTTTCAGCCAATTAACAAACGACCAATTCTTAAACTCATCAGATGCAGCAATCAAATCGGAACCCGACTCATTGGCATGAGGTCGCCATCGGCGTATAATTGGCAATTTAAAAATCCATAATAATACCCACTTGAGTCCCCTTGGATTTACAAATAAACCATAGGCTATAATGATGGTATAAGCCAACTTAAGCAAATAGCCAATAAAGGCAAACATGAAAAATTGATTCTTATAAAATGGGAGTCCAACTTCCATGGAATCACCAAAAGAAAAAATATCTGTTCGCCCAATAAGTAATAATATTAAAGGAAATGTAAGGATGAAATATAATTCATCCAAGAAAGAAGTGACCATTACAATAGCCGTACTTCGGCCAATTTTAATGCCTTCTTTATTTAAAAAGAAGATGGCAACACTCGTACCTCCAATAGCTGACGGCGTAATAGCAGATGTAAATTCCCAAAGCATTATGATATTAAACGCCTTGCGCCAACCTAATTTTCTACCACTAAGTAAGCGAATACGAATGATGTATCCGAAGTCGCGAGCTGCCATCATTAAAAAGGAGACAAAAAACCAAAATAATGATTGAAAACTAAAATTAACGGCATCTAAAACACTTGGGTCAAATTCCTTGTAAAGCAGATAAGCAGTTACTGCCAAACCTATGAAAATAGGAAGCACTATTTTTCCTGGCTGTATGCTCTTAAGTATTTTACCGGAATTATCTGACATGCAAACAAAGGTATAAGAATAGACTTAGGCTAAAAAGTATGTTATAAATTAATTTTTACATATTCTTGAAAATCTTTCATTGCAAAAACCTTTTTAATACAAAAGTGTTTGAATTAAAAATAATAGAACAAACTATGGAAGAAGTAAAATCACCTTGTATAAACGTTTGCCAATACGATAGTAAAGGCGTTTGTTTTGGTTGTCGACGAACACTTGAAGAAGCCGGCCACTGGTCGAGTTTCAGCAATGAAGAAAAGGAACTAATTATAGTTAAAACGTACCAAAGACGAAATGTGGATGGTGAAAAACCTACTGTGTTTCTAAGATAAAAAAGTTGGTTTCGGAAGCACTTAGCGCTTCCGAAATCACTACTCTAAATTCCTAATCCACTTATTTTCTTATATAAATCATGTGCATACACATCGGTCATTCCCGAAACAAAATCCAGTACCGATTGTATTTTATCAACCAATGCAGCTTCCTTTTCCACCTTAAACTGCTCCGGAATAAATGGCAATAGCATCTTTGAAAAGAAATCGTCAGGATCAATTACTGCTTTAACAAACTCCTCAAGCAAAGTGCCCAGAATTCTAAACCCAGCGATTTCAATCTCCACAACTGATGGATGTTTATAAATTCGTTTAAAAGCAATTTTCTTACATGCTTCCATTGCATCATTTTCGATCCCTTCTAAGTGATCAATTAATCCCTTACTAAATTGCCCTTCGAGAATAATAGCATGATTCTTCCAAAAGATATCAGTACAACGATTTACTAGTTTCCCGATCACTTTAGCACGGAGAAAGGCTATGCGCTCGTTTAAATCACTCACTTGAGTAAATACATCTGCTATTTTCACAAATTCATGCTTCTCTTTCTCAGGATCGAAAAATCCGGTTAAAAGAGCATAGGTTTCCTCATATGATAAAAGCTTTAGTTTATGAGCATCTTCAATGTCCATTACCTGATAACAGATATCGTCGGCTGCTTCAACCAGATAAACCAAGGGATGTCTTGCATAAATACCTTTTTTCTCATCAATCTTTTTCAAACCCAACTCATCAGCAATGTATTTAAACATAGCCAATTCGGACTGAAAATAACCGAACTTCTTTAGCCCCAAATTAGAAGCATAGGGATATTTAAGTATGGAAGCAACGGTGGTATAGGTCATCGCAAAACCACCATCTCGTCGCCCTTTGAAGGCGTGAGTTAATATTCGCAAGGCATTGGCATTTCCTTCAAAACGTGTAAAATCGCTCCATTGAGCTGGTGTTAATTTATCCTGAAAAGCTTTACCTGCGCCGTTTTTAAAATAGTGACCAATGGCCTCTTCGCCTGAATGACCAAAGGGAGGATTACCCAAATCATGCGCCAAACAAGCCGCAGCTACCACGGCACCTATTTCATTTACCAACTCAGGCTTACCGAGCTTAGCTTCTAGTAATTTTTGGGCAATGTTATTACCCAGCGAACGCCCCACACTTGCAACTTCCAAACTGTGCGTTAGTCGATTATGCACAAATACCGAACCTGGCAAAGGAAAAACCTGCGTTTTATCCTGCAATCTTCTGAAAGGGGACGAAAATATTAAACGATCGTAGTCGCGCTGAAACTGTGTGCGGTCGTGCTTTACTTCCTTCACATTTTCCTGTCCCGTTCGCTTGGTTGATAAAAGTTTATCCCAATTCATTTTAATAAATTTTTGTTTGATATTCATTCATTGCCTTATCCAGTTCACGGGCCTTTCCATCACACAATTGATCCAATAATGTCCAAAACCTGGGCCCATGATTCTTTTCCCTCACGTGGCTCAATTCATGCAAAAGCACATAGTCAATCAATTCGTCAGGTAATCGCATTAAATGTAAATTCAGGTTTATATTATTGCAACCTGAACATGATCCCCAGCGCGACTTAAGGTTCTTTATTGTTACATTATTATACCGTATGCCATGTTCGTTTGCTAAAATAGCCAAACGCCCTGGCAAAAATCGTTTCGCTTCCATTCGAAGGGCTTTCTCAATTCCAAAACGAATGGACTCCTGGATGGCATCATCAGTAACTGACACATGTGATGGATAATTGACCAGCAAAGTACCCTCCTTCAACTGCAGACGAACATCTTTGCGTGAATGAGCTGTTATCTTTAAGGCAAAAGAACGCGATTTAAATTCTGTTGTTTCGTCAAAAATGGTCAGTCGCTCCTCCTTCTCCTCAAGCTTTTTAAGGTTCTTGATTATCCAGGCTTTTTTCTCATGAACAAACTTAATAGCTTCCTGAATATCAATACCAGCAGGCACAACCAGACTAACACCCTTAAAAGGCTTAAGGCGAATGCTTACCCTTTTTGCCCTCAAGCTTTCTTTAATGTTAACCTGCCCAATCTCTGGAATATCTATTGTTCCCTCATTCATTCATTATCGCTTAGATTTGGTAAAAATAACAAACCTAAGTGAGCTAACAATTGTGTGCGTATAATAATCAAGTTTCCTTACTTGACTTGATCAAGCCTCTTAATAAAGGATTATCGTAGAAGATCTTTTGATTTTTTTCGAAGTCATACAAGGTCAATTCGCGTAAGCGATAATAAGCTGTCCAATAATTTTCAAGCGACTTTATATAATCGCGCTTTGCCTTCTCACGTTCCGATAATGAAATATTTAGTTCGGTAATGCTAATGTCGCCATTCTGAAACTTTTTAATGGCAATATTATATCCATTATTGGCCACTTTATCGGCTTCTTCTGCTATTTCAAGTTGTGATTTCAGCAAATTAAACTGCTCTACCTGAACTACTACCGAACGTTCAAAGTCAATACGGTCACGCTCCACATCAAACACCACTAAATCACGCTTACTTTCGGCCAACTTTACATTAGATGATGATTTACCCCAATCTAAAATTGGAATCGCTAATGAAAGCCTCAAGGATTTTTGATTTACTGTATTGTCATAAACACCAGGAATATCATCAGCTATATTTGTTGTTCCGTAGGTACCTTTAAGTGTTGCCGCAAGTCCATTGTTTCGTTTTGCTCGAGTCAGATCTCTATCTGCCTCAATCAATCGACGTTCATACTGGGTTGATTCCTTTCGATTCTCCAAGGCTTCCATAAGGGCCTTTTCTGAGTCAACTCTGAAAAGAAACATATCCAATGGCATGATCAATTCGATGTTACTACCTTGCTCAATTCCAATGTACTTTTTAAGCTCGAAATCAGCATTTCTTAAATCAATATTAGCCTGCGACAAAGCCTTCTGCGCACTTAATACAGATAAACGTATTCTTGAGTAGTCATTCTCACTAAGTGTCCCCAATTTAATCTTTGTCTCTGCTATACGCAGATTATCTTTACTGTTATTCAAGTTGTTCTCAGCTAAGCGATAATTAGTCTGTACTTGTAAATAGCGAAAAAATCGGCTTGTAGCATTTCGCGATATTCGTTCAATTGATTCCACAAAATGTTTCTTTGCTTCATCGTACAAAAGAGGTTCTGTTTTGCGCGACCATTTCATCCAGTTATAAGCAAAAATAGGTTGCGTAATACCTACCAAAAAAGGATCGCCCTTAAAGTTGGTGTATTCATGAATCAAATCCTCGTATCTGAAAAGTGTACTCTTCGCATAGATCTGCATGCCCAACTGTGGTACAGATTGATTTATTGCTATTTGCGCACTGTTTTCAAAGTAACCTACTTCTCTAAACTGTACACTACCATCATTTTGTGTTACCGGCCTTGTTCCCTCATAATAATTAGGCAAATCGCCAGTTAAAATTAACTGAGGCCTAAACTGCGCCTGAAAATTTTTATACCGCCAAAAATAATTTTCATAGCGATTTTGAGCATACTTAACCGACGAAGATTCGTGAATGGCCAGATGAACGACATTTCGTAAGGTTAAATTTAATTTTCCAGCAGATTGGCCTTGTCCTTCTACCGTGTAGGTAAGCGCCAAAAATACGAAGACAATCACGCTTTTAACAACATACTTAGACCTCATCATGGCAATTCAATTTTAACAGCAGGTAAATGTTTAATTCCATCAACTTTTGAAATTACCAACAAACTACCTTCTTCAACACCTTCTTTTATTTCAACATAGTCTTCGGTGATTAAGCCTAAGAGTATCTTGTGTCGTATAGCACTGTCTCTGGAAATTACAAATCCATATTGATTTGTTTGTTTGCCAAATGCAGGCCCATTTTTCACACGTAACACGTCATTCTTCGCACGCCTCACCACCTGTATTTTTACTTTCTGATTGGGCACCAAGCTAGGGTGATTACTTTCATCTAAATTTACCGAGAACTGAACTTTCCCATCGACTAATGTAGGTTCTACAATTCCTATTCTTCCCTCAAGGCGAGCCTTATCAACCAATACATATGCCCTTTTCCCTGTTTTAACAATGCGTTTATGTTTATTATCGATACTGGCTTTAATTTCAAACTGAGTTAAGTCAGCCATGTTCACAAGTAATTTATCAACCTGTATTTTGGCACCCCTTTGTGCATGAACATTTAAAATAATTCCGTCGGATGGAGCCTTCACATCCATCTTTTCAAGAAGAACTTTTTGTTTCTCCAGTTCTTTTTGCTGCATGTCGATTTGCAGCAAGAGGCCTTTTTCGTCCGTTTTTAATTGTTCTAATTTTATGGCATTCTTTTGCTTGGCCAATTGAAGATCCTTTTCAGCCAAAACTAATTCCTGTAAGGTTTTTTCAAATTTAGCCTGCGATATACCACCAACCTCTAACAGTTGCTCCTGATCAGCAATGGTTGATTCTATCGATGCAATTTTAAGCTTTTTAACCTCCGTATTGTACGTCAAATCGGCACGCGTGCTACGCGCATTAAGACGTGTCTTATCAAGACTATTCTGTTTTACTTCAAGTTGATCGTTGATATTATCAATTTTTGCGACAATCAAATCCTTATTCAAACGAACAATTACATCGCCTTTAGCAACTTTCTGCCCCGGTTTCTTAATGATTTCTTCGATGATACTTGCAGCAGGACTTAACAACAACACTTCGTTAGATGGCTCAACTATACCTTCGGTAAGTTCCCAATTTTCCACTCTTCCTCTTTCAACAGTTGAGGTTTGAAACTCGCCTTTTTTTAAACTGGATTGCTTAGTTGTGCAGGCATTAAAAAAAAGAATTGCGCCTACAAAGAGATAACTCCCTTTTCGAATTTTTTGGATTGTCATAGTGTGCTTTTCAGAATCGATTCCTAGATAAGCTCAAAAATATATAATTCAGTTTAAATGAACATGAATAAATCGTTCTATTAGGTAGGGTATTTATTAATAAGTACACTTTAATGACAGATATTAACCTTAACAGGTATTAAAAAAAGAAAAAAGGCTAATGCATAGTTGCATTAGCCTTCATATATAAATCTTTAAAATCTTAATTCTTATCTTTCTTCCAGATATAGAAACCTGCGGCACCCATGAGTAAAAGAATACTTACGGAACCTAGGATTGAGATTAACTGACCTGTTCGAAATGAACTTGGTTCAAACTTAAATTCAATGGTATGTCCTCCCGCAGGAACCATTAAACCACGTAATATGTAATTGGCTCTGAAATGAGGTGTTAATTCTCCATCAATGTAAGCATTCCAACCTTTTTCGTAATACACATCGCTAAACACCGCTAATTGGGCTTGAGAACTTTCCGACTCAAACACCAAATGATCTGGCGCATAAGTTATCAGGCTAATATTTCCTTGGATAGAATCAACAGAATATGCATCTACTAAAGAACTAAATCGCTGATCAACAACAGCAGTTGTCTTAAGATTTACACCACCAATGGCTGCAATTTCTTCATCGGCATCAGCTACTTGTTTTACATTATTCACAAACCAAACATTGCCCATATATGCAGGATTAAATACTGGAGCTGCACCTGGATTGTAAATCAGGTACTTCATATTTAGCATGTTCAGAATCGGCATGTGCTCCAGCTCTTCCTCAAGATCACCCAAAGTTTGTGCCGTCTGGAGTGTTTGCATTAATGTTTGCCAATTAGCATGAATATAACGATCGTAAACATCTTGATAACGACGCAACTTGGCTCCATGAAATCCGCCAACCGATTTATGATAATAGGGTGTAAATCCATCTTTAAACGGATCGCGATAAATTGGAAATACACGGTAATATAAATCTGAATCACGCAAAATTGCCTTATCAGCTTCTGACTGTGCAAATTCCTTTTTCGACTTAGTCGCTGTTTCAAAATGATCGTTATTTAAATAACGTTTATCAACACCCCATAGGTCAATGAAAATAATTATTGCCAATCCCCAAGTCAGGTAGCGAGCAGATAATTTATTTTGTGAGTAAAACCAAAGTGACGCTGAACCAATTAAGATGAAAATAAACGAACGCCATGCATCAGCTGTAAACAAGGCTTGACGAGCCGAAACCAGATTAGATTCTAACAAACGGTACATTTGTGCCTGCTCTCCACCTTGCTGTATTTGTGCAGATATTCCCTGAACCTCCATTGGAGAAAGGAAACTGTAGAAGGTGCTTGGGAATAAAGCTAAAACTAAACTCACACCACCAGTTAATCCAAATGCAATCAAAAACCACTTACTGTCCTGCTTGAGTAATTCCGGCTTGTCAATCAATGTTTTTAGACCCAAAAACCCGAGTAAAGGCATGGCCATCGAAGCGATCACCAAGGCCATTTCAACCGTTCGGAATTTATTATACAAGGGGAAGTTGTAGAACATAAAGTAATTAAAACCTTCGAAATTCTTACCCCAAGCTAGCATGATTGACAAGATAGTTACGGCTATTAACCACCAACGCTCCTTTCCTTTATAATAAAATGCACCGATAAAAAACAAAAAGCAAATTAATGCTCCTGCATAAACTGGTCCACTCGTGAAAATACGCCCTCCCCAATATTGACTTGATTGCCCAACGTATTCCTTCAAGCGATTATCAACATGTTTCATGGCGTCATCTGAATTGGCCAGGGCATCAGAAGCTCCACCAACCACATTAGGAATTAACAAGGTTAAAGTTTCGTGTAAACCATAACTCCAACCAAAAGCATATTCGGGATCTAAACCAGTACTTTCTTTAGCATCACCTTTAGAACTAAGCTCAGAAGCCCCCCGTATTGAATATTTACCATATTCATAGGTGGTCATCAGGTTGGTAATATTCGGCAAAATGGCTAAAAATGCTGCTAAAGCAAGCACTGCAGACGTTTGAGTAAAAGCTTTTAATGCCTTCTCTTTAATGGCATATATCAGTTTTGTAATTATTATTACAAGTACCATCAGTGCCAGGTAATAGGTAATCTGCACATGGTTATAGGCAATCTCCATCCCCAAAGTGATGACCGTAAACAGCCCTCCCAACCACTTGTTTCGATTATAGGCATATAATATCCCGGCTATCACCGGAGCCATCAGAGCAATGGCGTAGGTTTTTGTTATGTGTCCCGCTATAATTATAATTAGATTATATGATCCAAAAGCAAATGCGATAGCTCCCACCACACTGAGCCAAGGGTCGACTTTCATGCTTAGCAGTAATAGGTAAAAACCCAACATGTATAAAAACACGATTGCTACCGTTTCATATGGCAATCCCAAACGTGTAAATTTATTAAAGTAGCCGAATATATTCTTGGTCGAATCACTTCTGATTTGATAGGCGGGCATACCACCAAACATGGAATTGGTCCACATTGCTTTTTCGCCAGTTTCCTTTTCATGATCAATCAACTCTTTCGACATACCAATGGCATGGGAATTATCGAGCTGCGGAAGCTTTTTGCCCTCCAATACAGGCGAGAAATAAACAAAACTTAATACGATAAAAATGAGTAATGCGCCAGCATATGGTGCTAGGCCTTTTAATCGATCAATCATGATGGTATTTTTATTTTTTTGTGAAAATACACATTGTTATTGGATTTGAAAAAACGTGGCCTTGCAAGTCATTCGAAATGGTATGAAAAAGCCCAGCTGAGATTTCAACCGGGCTTAAACTATATTGTTTGAAATGTATTATCTACAAATTCTTAAACACTTCACGCATACTTACTTTCTTACTAATAATACCGTGTAAGTCTGAAATTTTAACACGCTCTTGTTCCATGGTATCGCGATAACGAATGGTTACTGTATCATCTTCTAAAGATTGATGATCAACAGTCACACAAAATGGAGTTCCTACAGCATCCTGACGACGGTAACGTTTACCAATGCCATCCTTGGTATCGTATTGACAGTTGAAGTCAAATTTCATATCATCCATGATCTCACGTGCTTTCTCTGGCAAGCCATCTTTCTTTAATAACGGAAGAACAGCCAATTTTACAGGAGCCAATAATGGTGGTAAATTCAAGACAATACGTGTTTCTTTTTTGCCATCTTTTCCTTCAATCTCTTCCTCATTATAAGCACCTGCCATAATGCTTAAGAACATGCGATCAACACCAATTGATGTTTCCACTACATAAGGTACATAACTCTTGTTCAATTCAGGATCGAAGTATTGAATCTTTTTTCCCGAATATTCTTGGTGCTGCGATAAATCAAAATCGGTACGTGAATGAATACCTTCAACCTCTTTAAAGCCAAACGGCATCTTAAATTCGATATCAGTTGCAGCATTAGCATAATGTGCCAGCTTCTCATGATCGTGGAAACGGTATTTTTCTTCACCCATACCCATGGCTTTGTGCCACTTAATACGTGCCTCTTTCCAATATTCGAACCATTTCATTTCTTCACCTGGACGAACAAAAAATTGCATCTCCATTTGTTCAAACTCACGCATGCGGAAAATAAACTGACGTGCTACAATCTCGTTACGGAAAGCCTTACCAATTTGCGCAATACCAAATGGTAATTTCATGCGACCTGTCTTCTGCACATTCAGGTAGTTTACAAAAATACCCTGAGCTGTTTCTGGTCGTAAGTATATTTTTTGAGAGCCATCTGCCGTTGAACCCATATCGGTTGAGAACATCAGGTTGAATTGACGAACATCGGTCCAGTTTTTTGTTCCTGATATAGGGCAGGCAATTTCATAATCAACAATAATCTGACGTAGGTCTTCCAGATCATTATCATTTAATGCCTTTGCAAAACGCGTATGTACTTCCTCAATTTTCTTCTTATTAGCTAGCACTCTAGGGTTAGTTTCTAAAAACTGAGCTTCATCAAAAGATTCTCCAAAACGCTTCTTAGCCTTGGTCACTTCCTTATTGATCTTCTCCTCAAACTTCTGAATTAAATCTTCGATAAGAACATCAGCACGATAACGTTTCTTGCTGTCTTTATTATCAATCAATGGATCATTAAAGGCATCAACGTGGCCCGAAGCTTTCCAGGTGGTTGGGTGCATGAATATAGCAGAGTCCAATCCTACCACATTTTCGTGTAACAATACCATTGAATCCCACCAGTACTTCTTGATGTTATTTTTTAGCTCTACCCCATTTTGTCCATAATCGTATACTGCACCTAAACCATCGTATACTTCACTCGATTGAAAAACAAAACCATACTCTTTACAGTGAGCCACCAATTTCTTAAAAACATCTTCTTGAGCCATATGCTATACTTATATATTATAATCAAAGACGCAAAAATAGTTGAAATTTGATTATTGAGGAATTTTCCGGCTAACTCTTTTTATTTAAGTAAGTGCATTTAATTACAACTCGTGTGAAATTTAAAATACCTGTGCATAAACTTGACAAATAAGACAAATATGTCTTATATTGATATTGCCTGCCTTTCCTACAAATTTCTTCTTTTTATAACGCTATAAAAACAAACACATGAAAACAATCTTTACTGGTTTATTACTATTGTGCTTTTGTATATCAAGCATGGGACAGAATCCTTTTCAAAAACGAAAAGATTTAAAAAAACAGAATAAAACTGTCTTGAAAGCCACTCAGGCAAATGATCAGCCAACAAGTGTTGTATCAGAATGGTGGAACAATAATGCATGGGAAAATCCAACTACTTCTGACTACACCTATAATGGAGAAGGACAGCTCTGGATTGAAGAAAATCCACACACAAAAATAACTCATACCTATCACGCCAATGGTGAACTTACGGAGTCATTAACCCAAAATTGGGATGGAATGGATTGGGTTAATTTCTCGAAACACACCTGGCTTTTTGATTCAGAAAATAATCAATCTGAAAATTCTTACTCAACCTGGGTTTTGGGAGCATGGGAGTATTCTTATGGTTATCGTTATGCTGCTATGTATGACGGCAATGGTGATACTACAGAAGAAATTTATTCAGAGTACAATTCAACAAGTGAACAATGGGAGGAAAACGAAGAAAATTGCTGGAAAACTGATCTTACGTTTGACAATGGTCTTCTTACAGAACAAGTTGAATACAGTAGAGAAAATGGCATGTGGGTTATTGGAATGAAAACTCTATGGTTTTATAATGTATCAGACATTCTTGAAAGTGCATTAGCCTACGAGCACGATGGCACCAAATATAATTTAATGGGTCGCTATACTGATGTACTTTGGGAATGGTGGGATCCGGTTGGGCATGTTGAAACCAGCTTAATAGAAACCTACACACAACAATCGTATGGTGGGCCGGCGTTTCCAAATGAAGAGCCAAATGATGACCTACATTACACCAATGTAGAAAAAGTGGAGGCTACATATCCGAGCGGCCTTGGAGGTGGCACACCACCTATGACAGTTGAAATTACACAAACTTGGGATGGTAGTGTATGGGAAGATAGTGAGCGTTGGACTTGGGAACAGATGGCAGATTACGAAAGTTATTTTGATGAAGAGTTGGTTGGCATGGCTTGGTTAGCCACAGATTACAACAAAGAATATAATACGCCGATTCTAATGTATCACCAAGGTCATGATTATGATGCAAGTGGAAACCTAATATATGGCTACAAAGATTCTCAAAGTTATGATGCATTTGGCAATAAAACAGAGGAAAAAAATGAATCACATGACGGAGATGAAATGTGGGCTATAAGTTGGGGCAGTATGTACAATTATACTTATGATGGAGGAACCTCAAAGATCCTTATTAAGGTTACTCAAAATTGGGATTCAAACTCCAGCATGTATGTTAATAACATGCGTGAAACCTTCGACTATACACCAACAAATCTAAATGCACTTGAACAAAGTGGTATAAAGATTTACCCTACTTCTTTTACATCAAACATTGCAGTAAAATCTGCTTTAGAAGGAACGGCCTATTTTTACAGTCTAACAGGCAACTTGGTTCATCAACAAGAATTAAATTCAGGGCAAACCAATATAAGCACTTCAAGTTTCGAGAGGGGTTATTATTTAATTAAGATAGTAACACCGAGAGGCGAATTTATTCAGAAGGCTATTAAGCACTAAAAATAAAGCTGCCTGAAACTATTTCAGGCAGCTTATATATTTTAAAATCCGATTAGAACCATCCAAATAATAGCGATGGTAACCAGAACAAACAAGGTGATTCCCTTCACAAGTTCATAACGATATTCCATCATTACTTGCTTATAACCTCTATCTAGTTCAAGGCAAGCGTGTGCTTTTTTTCGTCTTATTCTTCTTTTTTTAACCTTTGATTTAGGGTCAGCAGGTTCACTCATGATTTGGTTTTGATATTCTGCGAACTAAAATAATAAAAATCTCATTAATGAAGCTCATATTTAGAACATTAGTTAATAAAAAGGGTGATTATTTCATTTTAATTACCCTTTCTATTCTATTTAGCCTGCACTATTGACCTGCTTTAACAACTTCTACCCAATAACCTGGTTGACGAGCAGAGACACTGTTATCATACATAGCTTCACAACTTACTGCTGGCAAGTAATACTTTCCGTTATAACTGGCATTCAAAATCACAACAAATTTCTGACTTTGTCCTTTGCGTAGATCGAAATAAGAATACACTCGATCGTCGCGATAATCACGATAATCGGGTTGATTTATCTCGTGTGCTCCTTTAATGTCTTCCATTCGCGTATTTCGTATTTCCCAGCCCGATGGGAAAATTTGTGTCAATGCCAAATCCTTCACATTACCTTTAGTACCCGTGTTACGAACACTTACTGTTGCCATAAAATCGGTGCCTTGCGTAATGCTTTTTGCATCAATGGCATTGCCCAGCAAATCAGTATAATTAATAGTAATGTTAAGATTAGATGCCAATGTTGTCTGATCCGATTCAGCAGGAATACCGTCCATGATGATACGAGCAAATAATAATCCATCTGATTTATTAGTAACACTTATAGCACCATCCAAGTTTTTCACTTTTAACTCCTCTTGAAAAACTGGTAATTGAGAAACCACCTTTGTGCTTTTTTGGCCATTTCCTTTCCATTCAAACGTTAAAGCATCACTTCCCGAGTTCCCCAAAAACTTGCTAATGGACAATAAACCATAAGCAGTCGTTTGTGTACTCATCCAACGTTGCCCCGATAAAGCCTTAGATAGTTCCTGCACTAAGGCAGCAGCATCCTCACGCTTTTTCATCAAAGTTAAGGTTTCAATAACCATTGCCTTATCACGATCAGGCGATCCATAAGTATACGAATCGTGCGATGTACTAGTAGTTGCTGCATTTGCAATTAATTCCTGAGCTACCTTTTGATGACCAGCCAAAGCATAGGCTGCTGCCAATCGCCACCTTGCCTGTAAGCTAATCGAGTTCTGATTACGCATGCGGTTCATGGCACTCAACTCTGGCTCACCCGCCAAAGCAATGGTGTACAAACGGTAGGCTTGTGCCAAATCGTAACCTCTATGGCGTTTGTTTGGCGACCACTGACGCGCTGTCTTCTTTTGATATTTTAACCACTTATTTTTAAATCCAACCGGAAGTTGATAACCTTTTAATTCGGCCTCAAGTAAAAAGTGCCCTGCATAAGTTGTTCCCCAATCCGATGCATTGTATGATCCCGGCCAATAGCTTAAGCCACCATCCGAACGCATAAAACCTTCAAGGCGTTTTATTGCTCCTTTAATGTTATGGGTAATGGTACTCTCAAGTTCATCACTTTGCTCCAATACATCGCTTAAAAACAATTGAGGGAAGGCTGCTGAAGTGGTTTGCTCAACACAACCATGCGGATAACGTAACAAATACTTTAATCGGCGCCCAAAATCAATTGGTGGTATGTTTGAAACTTCTAGTGTGGCATTGTTGGTTCCTTCAATGCCCGGAAGTGTATAAGCAATTTGCTGTTCTTTTCCCGCCTCAATCACTACATTTTTAGTTAGCGTAATTCGAGGATTAGGATTGCGAACTTCCAGCTCTATTTCATCTTCTGCCTTTTCTCCACTAGAAGACGCGACGACTTTTGCTTTACCAACACCAATGGCCGATTTAACTTTCACCTTGAAATTAATAACTTGCTCACCAACATTTTCAAACGATAAGGTCTTTTCTGCTTCGCCAACTACATCAAACAAATTATTGGTTTGTAACTCCAACTTAACATTTTTAATGTTCTCTTTCATGGCAAAAACAGTAACCGGCAAATCAACTTCTTCGCCTGGCCCCAGCACCCTTGGTAAAGTAGCCAATACCATTAAAGGATTACGAACAGGTGTGGTTTTATCCGTATTCCCAAAGGCATTATCCGAAGCGGCAATTACCATGGTACGAACCGAACCAATGTAGCGAGGCATCGTAAAAGTATGCCTAGCGGTTTCTCCCTCTTCAAGCGTAAATGGCCCTAAGTATTTTACAACCGGCTTAAATCGATTGGCTTTCTTAGCACCCTTATCACCAGACGCATCATCATCACCACCAATGCTGAATAATTGCTCAATTTCACCACCATAAGCACCAATTACCTGATCATATAAATCCCAAGTCCGCACACCAAGTGCTTCTTTGGCGAAGAAATGGAACCAAGGTTTTGGCGTTTTATAACGTGTTAAATCCAATAAACCATCTTCTACCATGGCCAAAGTGTAGGTCATGGCCTTATCATTTGTCTCACTCACCTCAATACTTACTTCTTCCTCTGGTCGAAGTTCATCAGGCATTGATATCACCGGACTTAAATGTGTTTCAGGATCCTCAACCATCAATGGAATAACACCATACATTCGTATTGGTAGATCATTTACACTTTGGCTGTGTACCTGTAATAATGTTATCGTGACATAAACATTGGGTGTCATTTCGCTGCTTATATCAATATTAAATGAAGTGTTATTCTCCTGAGTTGGCACCCACCAGCTTTTTAGTACGCCTTTTCCATTCTCAACACTCACCAAAGCTCGCCCACCAGCAGAAGAAGGAAAATTGATGGTGGCTGTTTCACCAACTTTATAGTTCGTTTTATCCGAAGTAAAAGTCAACATGGAGGCTGAAGAGGCATCATTGCTTTTTCGCTTACCTGCCCAACCCGGCCAATCAACATAAACTGTTTTACCAGTAGCATGACCATTTTGATTATCAACAACGCGAACCAAATAACGTCCCCAATCAGGATATTTAATTTTAAAACTAAATTGTCCTTCACCATTTTTAGTACTTAGCCTTCCACTTGTAATTAAGTTTTGATGACGCGAACCTACATAATTAGCTAAATTATCAGGTGAAGACTCCCACCACCAACGCCAACTAACTTTATAGATATAGTAGGATAGATTTTTAACATCTACGGCTTTTCCATCCGCGTTTAAAGTAACTACATCCACCACATGAGTGGTATCGGTTAGCAACATATTTCGTTTGTCGCCACCAGGTGTTTTTACACCAACAAAAACCGAATAAGGCGCATAGGGCATTGAAAAACGATCAACACTAAAGTCGCCGCTTTCTTCGAACACACGAGTTAAGAAAGATGCCTTCAACATACCCGGCGCTGCTTCTTTAACATCGATATTAGCATCAATATTAGCTTCTCCCAGTTCATTTAACTTGCCATCAAACACCAATATTTCTTCAGAATTAAAACGGCGCGAAGGATCATCAAAGGTATAATCTGTATAACGTTTGAAACTCGTTCTGCTTTGATTCAGCGTTACACTCACAGTGGCATCTAAATTACGGGCAACAGCGCCATGCAACCAATGAACCTGCATCTTTGTATTAGCTGCTGAACCGGGCGAGAGACGCTCTTCAGCAAAATCAAGTTTTATTTTTAAGCGATTAGGTTTTACTGTTTCGATGCGTAAACCCTTTGAAAAAACACTTGAACCTACCTTAATTCTTGCCAGCCACATACCAGTTGGTGCATCGCTACTTGTACTCGTACTGAAAGATAATATATGATTGGTCTGAATGGAACTTACCTGACGGTTAACAATTTGCCCATTCGGATTTTGTAATTCAAATACCACTGGATGATCGGCTGGCAAAGCTTCGCCTTTGTTTTGAAGTATAAATGAAACAAAGATGGTATCGCCCGGACGCCATACTCCTCTTTCGCCATAGATAAATCCTTTCATTCCTTTCTGAACTTGCTGCCCATCAACATCGAAGCGACTGTACGATAAAGCAAATCCATCGCTTAGTTTTAAATAACCGCGCTGCTCATTGTGTTTCACCACAACCAAGAATGGTTTTTGACTAAGATCTACTTTTGCCAAACCATTAGGGTCTGATGTTAATTCGGCCAAAATCTGATTCTGATAACTTAGTACTTCAACTTTTGCATTAGCAAGTGGTTCAGTGGTTCTTAGGTCGCTCAAGGCAACAAGAATTTCCTTGCCATTTCCCTTTTTAACAATAATACCCACATCGGATGCTAATATGTTCTTACCAACAACTTTATTACTGTAATACGAATCGGTACAAGGGTCGTCTCTTTCGCGCCAGTTATAACTTTCGTAACCATCCCAATACGAACTGTAGTATTCATCAGGTTGATCCCAATAAGCCATATCGGCCTCACTTAGTTCTTCAACCTCTTCAAACAGATCTTCTTCGCTTGTCTCCTCATCACTACCACAAGGGTAAATGCTGTGTTTCTTCAACATTTTTAGCTCTACGCGATAGATGGCACCCGGCTCCGTTTTTATCAGATCAGTTAAATCCAGCGAGAAAGTATTCCATTGACTTAAATCCAAAGAGCGGTCCTTATCAAGACGAACTGTTTTACGCACAACCAAACGACCTGCACGACGCAGTTGATTATCGCCCGATAACTGATTTACTTGTAAAAAGTGAGCTACGTTTGATTCGAAAATTTTAATGATACGAACCTCAACAGCTCGCAAACTAACTGCCTTAAACGGGAAAATTAATCCGTTTGAATTTGGCAAAATATTCCCTTTCCCAATTAAGCTAATCTCAGGTTTAGGTGTTTCGAAAAGCAACTCATAGCGCGATTCCTCATTTAATGGATAACCCAGGCTATTTTTTATTCCCTGAGAAACCACTACCTCTTTCTTTCCGGATAAGCGATAAGGAGGATAAACTTTTACACGGTTGTTATCAATCTCGTATTTTAGGCGCGATACATTATTAATGCTTATTAAACCCGCAATATTTTGCTGTGCATCAAGGGGATCAGAAAAGGTAACTACTACATGTTGATCGGGATGCATAACAAGTGAAGTGTGTACCACCTTGAAATCATTCAATGACGGTATGGCAATTTCTTCACTGCCCTTTTTATCAAGACCTAAAACTTCACCATTGTGTAATAACTCAAAGCTTCCCTTTTTCTCACGACGAATAATATTCTTAATTCTGAATACATGCGATTTTTCACTTTTATAATGTGTCCATTCAACTTCCAAAGCCTCATCATCCTGCTTGGCCGAGATAATTTTCTCAACATCATCATCATCAATATGGTCAGCCAAATTAACCCTTCCCACATAGATATTCTTGCTTAAATCGTCGTTGCTCACCGGCTCTATACCTTCGTGAGCGATTCGGTAATTTTGCTCAATACTTGCAAAATCAAATTCAAATTTGTCTTTCTCTGTGGCAAATAACTTTGGTAAATTGAGCGTAGCTTTAAACTCTATGCCCGACGGCAAGCGATCTTCCGGGATAAATTGAAGTGTATGGCTATCATACCATTCGAGTTTACCTTTAATGCTTGGTTTAAACTTCAACAGGGAAGTACTTGCTTCCGTACCGGCCTCTACTCCCGATACTTTTTTAGCAAATTGAATTTGTATGACAGCTTCATTGGAAATTGTTCCTGAGGTAAATGATGATACCAGCTCATTAAAGGCAGGTTTATCCGCCTTTTTCTCAGTAGAAGATTGGCACGAATAAAAAAATAAAACACAACTTAATACAAGAATTGAAACGGCGCGAAGTTTAATCATCGGAATCTAGGTTAAAATTTCACCTAAATTATAAATTTTAACGGATTAATTGTAACAACCAGAAGTAGGAAATCAACAGAATATACGAGTTTGATTGCTTAACGTGCCTTATGCTGAACTTCTAGTGCGCTACCAGCAACACGGTAACCAACAATATTACCATCTTTATCGTAATATTTATCCATACCAACACTTCCACTCGAAAGGAAATTCAAAACCTTAACACCACCTTCGAGAAAAGCCATCATCTTAGGAGAATCAGTACCCTCTTTTTCTAACTGACCGTAAATAGCTGCGAGCTCACGGCGTAGAATATTGTTTGACATATATTGCGGAATCATCACATTAAGCCCATGCTCATAGGCATTTATCTCTTTATGAGTATTGATTGTAACTCCTGATAATGCAAGCATCTTAGGCATATGCTCCGTTCTATTTTCAATTTTAATCACTTTTTTATTTGTGCTGGCCTTCCGTTCTTTCTTACCCATCGGGTCGTTGGCAATTTTCATCAAACTATCCTTTGATACCGGACGTTGAAATACCTTCTTTTTATTTAAAACTTTGGGATTGGCAGAAGCCAATTGAGAAGGTTGCTCAATAAAATTGTCAACTTTTTCTGATAAAATGGCACCTGAGTTATCTGCTACCTTATCCTGAGTGAACCAAATGACTGTGGACAAGAATACAACAACTGCTATTGATGCAATGCGATTAATGGTTCTTAAATCAATCCTAGAGTTTAATACCCACCGTTTTAACTTAAGCTTCTCAGCAAAACGAATCGATTTATCACGTTTCAAGCGACTTGATGCGTAAGCCGAAGATTCTTTATTAAGCTCTTCCTCATTGGGTTCCAATAAAACTAATTCGGCTGCTTCCTCTTTTTGCAAGCCTTCTTCTTGTTTTTTAATCAGAAGGTAATCGATTTTAGATAAATCGTATTCCAATGATGGGTGCTTTCGTAAAGCATCTTTAAAACCATATTTTGGTAAGGTTTCATTGGATAGCGACAAGGAGACATCAGCCTCTAAGTCAGATTTTAAATCGGGGTTATTATCCAGAAATTCGAGCAACAGAAGTTCATCCTGAGGAGAAATGCTCTTCTCAAGATAATCCAACAAATAGGCTTCGTAATTATTTCTGTTTATCATCATTTTATCACCTTAAACTAAGACCTCAATTTTTCCAATGTAATCCTTCAAAAATTTTCGTGCTCTGAATATATATACTTTCACCTGCGATTCAGTTAAATGAGCTATCTCTCCAATTTCTTTGTATGAGTAGCCTTCGTAATCGCGCATCATAACAACCATTCGCTGATCTTCGGGTAATAAGGCCACTGCTTTATGCAACACTTCGTTCAAATCGCTATAACCATCCATCTCTGAATGTCTATTGTCATCCACCTCATCCCATCGTGCCTGTTTCTTTTCTCTTCGGGTTAAATCTATCAAAGTGTGATAAGCAGTGGAGAACAAGTAACTTTTAACTTTCTGATAATTAACCTCCGTATGCTTCTTCCACAATTTCTCAAAGGTATCCTGAACAATATCTTTCGCCTTATCCTCGTCTTTTATGTTTTTGAGAACAAAGTGATAAATACCATCAGAATATAGATCAACGGCTTGGTTAAATTCTTTTAAAGTCATATTCTAATTTGTCAAACGACACCAATGTGACGTACTGGTCTTTTTAAATGTTACATGTCTAATTGAAATTAAACCGATTCTTTAATGAAAATAACTTTAAATTCGCTCCACTCTTTAAAATTCCTCACTAATAGATCGACATAATTATTTCAATGTTGTCCTAATAATTTTATACATTGGGCTATCCGCCCAAACGCGATCCCGATTATAGTTTTGTAAGTTTTGAATTCTTCAAAACAACAAAAACTTATTTCGGGACAAAAAAGTCTAGGCTCCACCAGCTTCGCTCAAAAAAACTACAGTTGATGACTGAAATTGTTTTAAACTCACCTTTCCTCGTACCTCGAAAAGTCTCAAACAGAAAACAATTCTTAAGCGTCATTTCAACTTTGTTTTTTGCCTCACCTGCTGAGGCCATTTCGTAACAAGACGTTTCGAGCTATTAATAAAACATTTAGGCCGCTATTGGTATTATTTAATTCTAAAACTATTAAACCCGTAGTAAGGAATATCGCTTTCTAAAAATACATCTACCTGCGCCATGGCAGAACCGCTTTTACATTGGTTTGAAAAGTGATGAATATTTTCGCATTCACCTTCCGCATCAATCTCAACTCTACCATCCGATAAGTTTTGCACATATCCTTTTATACTATGTGCCCTAGCACTGTTTGCTACAAAATAACGAAAACCAACACCCTGCACTCTTCCTCCAACAATAATCTTCACCCGCTTCATACCTATCCATCTTTAATAGCCCAAATTAAGAAAGGAATTAGAAGAAGGAAAGTAAAAACAGAGGAAAATTCAGAAATAACATCTTATTAATTCATTTCTTAATCAAGTAAGATGCATTTGTTGAATTTACTACCTTTGCATCTTAAACATTAACATTCATGGAACTTTTACACACCAGCTATTTTGCACTATTTATCATTATATGCCTTGGTTTTATCATTGGTAATATTAAAGTTAAGGGTGTCTCTCTTGATATTTCAGCCATTATTTTTGTTGCTTTAATATTTGGCCATTACGGCGTTGTTATTCCAAGTATTCTTGAAAAAATAGGACTGATCCTGTTCATATATACAATAGGTGTGCAAGCTGGTCCGGGATTCTTCGATTCATTTAAAAAAAACGGACGAAGTCTTGCCTTATTAGCTACGGTTGTAATCATTTCGGCTTCGCTGATGGCCTACCTATCTTACCATCTTTTTGATCTCGACATGCCAATTATTATTGGTTTATTAACGGGAGCATTAACCAGCACGCCAGGACTGGCTGCAGCTATAGAAACCACCAATTCACCATTGGTTTCTATTGGTTACGGTGTTGCATATCCATTCGGCGTTATTGGTGTTATTCTATTTGTGAAGTTCTACCCTAAAATAATACGTGCCAATATTACAAAGGCCGAAACCGAATATGAAAAAAGCTCAACCGAAGGATTTCCTGATATTATTCATCGTAACCTGCAAGTTGAAAACGAAAATGTAATCGGAAAAACCATTGGAGAGTTGCGCGTGCGAAGCATGACTCAAGCTGTTATTTCAAGGGTAATGCACGATGGATATGCGGTTACACCAAGTACCAAAACACTTTTGCAAAAGGGCGATTTAATCAGAGCCGTTGGAACAGAAGATGCGATTCAAAAAATAATTCTACTCATAGGATCCGAAACCGAACAAAAAATACCTTTGGATGAAGGATATGAAGTACAGTCCATCTTGGTAACCAACAAAGAGGCGGTGAACACTTCGCTAGGTAGGTTTAATCTTTGGGTAAATTATCAAGCAACAGTAACCCGTATCCGACGAAGTGGAATTGATATTACTCCTGGTCCTAACTTGCGCTTACAAATGGGTGATAAAGTAATGGTGGCCTGTAGTCGCGAAAACATGAAACAAGTCATTCGTATTTTTGGTAACAACGACAAAAAACTATCCGATACAGATTTCTTCCCAGTTGCAGCAGGCATTGTTCTAGGTATCTTGTTTGGAAAGATGTCACTATCATTCGGTAACTCTTTCTCATTTAGCCTAGGCCTAACGGGTGGAGTGCTAGCAGTAGCTATGATTCTGAGTCGTATTGGCCGAACCGGCCCTGTTATTTGGAGTATGTCAGGTGCTGCCAACCAACTGCTTCGTCAACTCGGTCTAATGTTTTTCTTAGCTTCGGTTGGCACTAAAGCTGGCGCTACTCTTGTTGAAACGTATAGTAATTACGGGTCACAGCTATTTTTGGTAGGTGGAATTCTGACGATGTTCCCAATGCTGATGGCAGTGTTAGCCGCCTATTTTCTAAAATCATTCAATATTCTGACCTTGCTGGGTACCATTACCGGATCGATGACAAGCACGCCGGGATTAGCCGCTGCCGATAGTCTTTCGGATAGTAATGCTGCCGCAATCGCTTATGCCACCGTTTATCCGGTAGCCATGGTATTATTAGTTATCTGCGTTCAGATATTAGGTTTCTTTTAATTAAATTTCAATTCAATGATCAAAACAGCTACTAAGCTGTTATACACTTTAAAGAACAACTTAATCTTATAATATGAAACGAGCCAAAAAATAGATTCTCACATAGGAGAATGACTAATCCCGATGGCTATCGGGAGGCGAGTTCCATGTGACCATTAAAAAAACCAATTTTCACACATGAAACACTCAATTCTAACATTTAAAGCAGTCTTAGTACTTACTTTAATCTTTTCTTTTTATAATGTAAGTGCACAATCGCGTATCTATTCTACGGGCACGGTACAGCAGACTTATAAGCCAAAAGAAGAACCTAAAAAGCAAAAATCAACAAGCCATTTGAAAGGCATTGAAATAGCACCACTTTATGGATATCAACTTAATGGTAAAGTTAATGGCTACAGAGCCACTTTCAACATGAAAGATGCCGCCAATTATGGTGTAGCCATATCAATGAGAACAACTCACAATACACATGTTGAATTTGCCTACACAAACTCAAAAACAACCGGTGTACTTTCCGACTTTGTAAGTGGAGATACCGACACTTACAACATGAATATTAATTACTTTCAAATTGGTGGAATCCGAGACGTGTTGGATGGACCGATCGTTCCCTATGGAACAGCCTCTTTGGGAGTAGGATGGTTTAACATGAAAGACGCAGAAGTAAGTGACCATGTTGCTTTTTCAGCTGCCCTTGGTGGTGGTGTAAAATTCTTTTTAAGCGACCACATTGGAATACGTTTACAAGGACGCCTACTTCTACCAATGTATTTTTCAGGTGGCGGTTTATTTATTGGTGGTGGCTCTGGTGGGGCATCAGGTGGAGTAAGTGTTAGTACAGGGGTTATTGCAGCTCAAGGTGATTTCTCTGGAGGATTAATCTTTAGGTTTTAGCACTAAATAAAATACACAGAAAGCCGTTTCAAACTATTTGGAACGGCTTTTTTTTAAAACAACATCGTAATTTAACATTAGAAAAGCTAGTCTCAATTGCATACCTATATTATAATGCTTATAACTTTGCTAACTCTCTATCATTTCTTTTCTTTAAAAAACTTTATTTAAATCTTTTAGTAATATTGTTATTAACAAGGAAAAGAATTTAAGCTGAAAAAAAATATGAAGAAGCTACTTTTTTTATTTTATTATTTGTTTTACCTAATGTTTCGCTTGCTCAAAAAAATTGAGCCAAAATCAGAAAGTTATTCCGATTCGCGCAAAGCTCATACAATCATAACAATATTAAGCCTTTTCATTTCAACCAATTTAATGATCCTTGTTAAAGGTAACCTGAACGATATTTCAATATATATATACATGGGCTTCTCGTATATTATACTATATCTTCTTTTTATGTACAAAAAAAAATATGCTAAAATTTATGAATCCTTAAATATCAGCCAATACAATAAACATAATATACTAGGTTATTTATTTCTTTTGACATATTTTATTGGATCGCTCTTGTTAATATCTACAGTAACATAAAGAACAGTTCGTTATTTACACAACCTCAATATCATACTTTGTCAATAAACCTGGTAGGCCATCCATTGAGAACTTAGCTCCTTTTATCACATTTGAATCGGGATTGATTGTGTAATTTGTGGCCGATGTAAAATCCACTTTGCTTAGATTAGTATGGTCAAAAATGGCCCCGTTTAAATCACAATTCTTAAAGCTCGACTGTGATAAATCAGTTTCTGAAAAATCCACTTCATACATTTGACAATCGATGAACCATGTCTTCTTTAGCTTACGTTGAAAAAAGGATGACAAGTTTAAATGACACTCGGTAAAACTGACAGAGAATAAAAACTCGTGACACTCATCGAATTGTAATCCAAGTAATTTACAAGCCTTAAATTCAACATTTCGAAAAGCTGTTAAATGCAATTTAGAAGTACTCATGTTACAATTCACAAAAGTACATTCCGAAAATATTACCTCCGATAAATCGGCTCCAATGAAAGTACAATTGGAAAATACGCAATTATCGTATTCGGCCTTTTCAAGCACCTTTTTCGAGTAATCTATTCCCTTATAATCCTCTTCTTCAAAAGTTGGTCTTATCATCAGTTCTCTTTTAACGGCATTCAGTAAACATTGCAATAACCAAACTTAAGCCCTACAAAGGAAAATACCAAACACATATCAATATCAGGCATAAAAAAAGGAGTGACAAAGCCACTCCTTTAAAATATATTGTATGCTAATTATTAGCTTAAAAACATATCTGATAACTCCTCCTCAAAAAAGAATTCAGGTTGATTAAAGGCAGGCTTCAATTCATCCATCCAAACTGCTTTGGTATCATACTTAGCAAAGAAAGGACGTGCTGCCCAATCGCTATTTCTTCCCTGAATAAACTCAAGTACAAAAGCTTTTTCGCCTTTCACCTCAGTTACACCAACCACACGTACTTTACCAGGTGTACACGACATACTTGGTCCACGCACTGTTCGGCAAATGCCACTTACGCTTGTATAAGCTTTTTGGAATATCTCCCATGCATCAGCTAAAGAAACACCAAAGTACTTCTGCGCACCTGTATCACGTGCCATGAACATGTAATAAGGAATTAATCCCAGTTCAACCTGTTTTTGCCACATAGTTGACCATACTTCAGGATTGGCATTGATATGGTTCAATAGTGGAGACTGTGTTCGAATTTGAGCACCTGTAGCACGAATCTTCTTGATTGCTTGCTGAACAGCCTCAGTTTCTAACTCGCGGTAATGATTAAAGTGAGCCATAAAAGCCAACGACAATCCTGCATCCGTCACCTTTTTGAAGGCATCTAATACAACGTCAGCATCAGCATCGGTTAGGTATCGGTAAGGCCAAAAACCTAAGGTCTTAGAACCAATACGTATGTTTTTCAAGTTTGGCAAATTAGCATTCACCAAAGCAGATAAATATTCATCTAGTACTTTACCTTTCATCACCATCGGGTCACCACCTGTTATCAACAAGTCAGTCACTTCGGGATGCTCTCTTAGGTAATCAATTACATAATCAATTTCCTTCATGGCGAACTTCATCTCATCCATGTTGGTAAATTGGGGCCAACGGAAACAAAATGTACAGAAGGCATGACATGTTTGTCCCTGAGCAGGGAAAAATAAAGCTGTTTCGGTATATTTGTGCTGTACACCTGTTAATTTAACACCATTCAATTCAGGTACGTTATACTCAAGCTGTCCGGCAGGGTGAGGATTCAATTTCTCACGTATCTTATTAGCTTCTAGCTTTATGCTGGCCTTATCGGCACCACTTTTAAGCACTTTTGCCATATGGTTAAAATCCTCTTCTTCCAACATTCCCTTTTGAGGAAAATTTAGAATGAAAATAGGATCTTCCTTATAGTTATCCCAGTCTATCAATTCATTAACAACATAACTGTTGGTTTTAAATGGTAAAACAGTTCCTACCACTTCTATACTAAATTGATCTTCTTCTGATAGTTGGGCTATTTGAGGAATTTGTCGATAATTGTGCAAGGCATAAATACTATACTTCATAGGCAATTAATTTTTGTTGATTCGGCAGAAATAAGCTCGGAATTAACTAATTTGAATACTTTTTGGCCAACCACTTCTGAACACTAAACAACACTCTTTCAACTCTTTGGCCAAAACAATTGAACACATATACATATTGAAATATGTGGCGCAAAGGTACAATAAATAAAAACCAATTCAAAACATGCCTTCTTTCAATTTACTACACATATAACTACTTAATGTACAGGAAACTTCCTGTTAACATTAGCGAAAACATGACTTTTATCTTACGGTTAATAAATGTTAACGAATTAGCTCTGTTCGATTGGTGTCTAACTTTAAGAAAACGAACAATAATAAAGTAAAACCCCACAAAGAAGACCCCCCATAACTAAAAAATGGTAGTGGAATTCCTATTACAGGTGCCAAACCAATGGTCATACCCATATTTATGGCGAAATGAAAGAAAAATATAGCCGCCACGCCATATCCATAAACTCGACTAAAACTAGAATGCTGCTTCTCAGCTAAAAACAATAATCGCAGTAAAAGACTCACAAATAGTATAACAACGAGAGTTGAACCCAGGAAGCCCCACTCCTCACCAACGGTACAGAAAATAAAATCGGTTGACTGCTCGGGAACAAAATCAAATTTGGTTTGTGTTCCCTGTAAGAAACCTTTCCCACTGAAACCTCCCGAACCGATGGCAATCTTTGATTGATTCACATTATAACCCGCACCTAATGGGTCACTTTCCAAACCTAACAACACATTGATACGTGTTCGTTGATAATCGCTTAGTACCTCTTCAAAAAAGTAATCAGCCGTTAAAGACAGCCCAATAGCACTCCACAGAATCAATAAATAGGTTGGCACAAATCGGAACGCACGTTTCACCAAGGAAGTTACTAATATATAAACAGAGGCAACGAAAACACCTGCCATTAACAAGTACTCCAATGGCCATTGTTTTTCCACAAGGTATCGCGCCGCAAAGGCAAGGCCAAAAGTAACTGCACCAGCAACAAGCGGTTTTATTAATTCTCTTCTATAACCTTTAATGTACAATACAGCTACTACGCCCAAAATTATCATACCAATAATGGTGGCATTCGGGATCATTAAGGTAAGCGTGACTACAATTGCAGCTATAAAGCCAAAGGTCAGAACATAAGCCGTTAAACCTTCGCGATAAAACACGAGAATAAACACTGCATAAACCAAGGCTGAACCCGTATCGTTTTGCAAAAGAATTAGCAACATGGGTAAAAGAATAAGCGCCCCAGCTCGCAACAGGTCAGAAAAACGATTAAAGGAAAACCCATAACGACTTAGTGCACGTGCTATGGCCAGATTAGTTGCCACCTTACACAATTCAGCTGGCTGAAACCGGACGGGACCAATTTCAAACCAAGATTTGGCACCATTTATTTCTTTACCAAACAAAAGAACAGCCACCAGAAGAAATAGGGTTAAACCGTAAAAGATATAAGAAAACTCAACGTAGAATTTACTATCGGTCAAGAAGATTATGCCTATAAAGAAAAGAGATAAACCAATCCATACCAATTGCTTAAAATACTCCTTACCTGTATCAAAAAACACCGGATTCTCGGGATTAAAGTTGGCCGCATAAATACTTACCCAACCAAAAGCAACCAACAAGGCATATAAACCTATGGTTATCCAATCAACGCGCTTTATGTAGCTATTTGTCGCCATTGATAAAATCTCCTTCTAACATTTTAGTCTCGTAATATTTATGTCGCCTCGGTATTTCTCCGCTAATGTATTTCTCCATTAATAAGGTAGCCATTGGCGCCGCCCAGGTACTTCCATACCCTGCATTTTCAACAATAACACTTATGGCAATCTTCGGATTGTCTTTCGGTGCAAAGGCAATAAATACAGAGTGATCATCTCCAAATGGGTTCTCAACGGTACCGGTCTTTCCACACATTTGTATACTATCGTGCTGATAATAACGCGCTGTACCAATTTCCCCGGTATATACCTGAGACATTCCCTTAATTACCTCTTCCAAATGAATGGGATCAATGGTGGTTTCCTTTTTCGTAATAAAATTATCCGGCAATTCTTCGCCCTCAATGGATTTCACCACATGTGGACTGTAATAGGTACCTCTATTCGCCAAAATCGCAGCTTCGTTGGCCATTTGCAAAGGGGTAACCAGTAACTCTTGTTGTCCAATACCGAGTGAACGTACTGTTAATGCAATCCATCTACCATGATATTCTTTATCGAAGTATTCTGCACTTGGCACTCCTCCAGTTATTTCATAGGGCAGATCGATACCCAAACGTTCGCCAAAACCAAAACTGCGAACATGATTGTACCAAGCAACGTAACCATCACGGGTTTTTACACCAGGCCGCTCCAAAGTGCGTTTAAAGGCTTGATAAAAGAAGGGATTACACGAGGTTTCAATGGCACCAGCAGCTTCAATTGGCGAACGATGATAGTGCGTACATCGAATGGGTTTTGAAGCGGTACCGTCGCATTCAAATTTACTATGTGGGGTGATGGCACCTTCCTGCAGAGCAATGGCCGCATTCACCAATTTAAAAGCTGAACCCGGCGAATAAGTTCCCTGTAGGGCTCTGTTATTCATTGGCTTTAAAGTATCCTCAACCAAACTCAGGAATCCCTCTCCCCGTTTACGTCCTACCAATATAGACGGATCGTAGGATGGTGCAGACACAAACGTTAATATTTCACCCGTACTTGGTTCAATGGCAACGATACTGCCAATTTTATTTTGCATTAATTGCTCGGCATACTGTTGAAGTTCAATATCGAGCGATAAGCTTAAATTCTTTCCGGTAATAGCTGCAGTATCGTATCGGCCATGTCGGAACTTTCCTTTCTCCCTGCCGTGCACATCAACCATCATGTACTTAACACCTTTCTCACCCCGCAAATATGTTTCATAGGTCTGCTCAATGCCAATGACACCCGCATAATCGCCCTTGGAATAATAGGCGTCCTTATCCAGTTGACCTTGCCCAACTTCACTCACGTATCCAAGTACGTGTGCAGCTATTGGGTATTCGTATTTTCGTATGGATCGCCCCTGAACAAAGAAACCTTTAAACTTATACAGTTTCTCTTGAAAACGCCCGTATTGCTCGGCCGACAACTGCTTTAAAAACACTGATGGTTTGTAACTCGATATTTTCCGTTTACCCATGTTAACACGCATCTCCACAAAACGCTCTCGCAAATTTTCAATGCTTATGCCCAATAAATCGCAGAAATCAAGGGAATCGAAGGGCACAATTTCTCGCGGAACCACCATTACATCGTACACAGCCTGATTCGAGACTAATAGCTTTCCATTTCGATCATACACCAATCCACGCGATGGGAATTGCGTTACTTTACGGCGCGTATTACTCTCGGCCGAAAACTTATAGGACGGATCGTAAACTTGTAATACAAAAAGCTTTGAGATATAAATTATCCCAATGCCAATCATGAGAACTGCAATTAATAATGTTCTATTATTGATGCCTCCCACGCTTACCTCCCCCTGCTTTTGCCTCGGCTAAATAACTGAGAAACGATTATTAATAACATGGTAAATGCACTACTCGCGATAACACGCCATAGGGTAGAAAAAAAGTGTGTAAGCGAAAATACCTCAACATAAAACAAGAAGAGGTGATGTGCCAATACCAATATAAAAGCATAGCGGAAAAACCACGAAAACCCATAGTGATTCATGATAGGAATGGTTCCCGGCTGATACTCTTCGCGTGGCGCAAAAGCCCGCAATACATATGGTCTCAAAAAAGCCATGAACACAGCTGCCGACGCATGCATGCCTATGGTATTACTAAATATATCTACACTTATCCCCGTCACAAAACCAAGAACCAGAAGCAACCAGCCTGGTGTTTCAAAGGGCAGAGTAATAATAAACAGCACATACAAATACGGGTTAACAAAACCACTGAACTGGATGTTGTTAAGCACCAATACCTGTATCAGGATAAAGAAAAAGAAGTTGAATATGTAGCGTGGTAAATAACTAATCATTGATCGTTTCTTTTTCGAGGTTAATTTGTTCCACCTTTAGCGGGTGTCCAATTACTTCAACGTAGGACAAATTTTTATAATCGACCGAAAGCTTCACCTTAATTTCGTAAAAGCTCTCTCCTGTTTGTAAATCTACTTCCTGAACGGTACCAATTAATATACCTCCCGGGAAAATGGATGAATAGCCACTGGTTTCAATCACATCGCCCACATTCACATTGGCGTGCCTCGGAATCTCGCGCAGATAGGCGTACTGATATGCGCCTCCATGCCATTCGAGCGCACCAAAAAATCCCGACTCCTTCAACCTTGCCGATACCTTCATGCGGGTATTCAAAACAGATATCACCGTTGAGTAATTATCGGACACATTCTTCACAATGCCAACTACTCCGCGCGATGAGATAACACCCATTTCGGGCTCGATACCATTGTTGGCACCTTTATTAAGTGTGATGTAGTTAAAACGTTTATTGGTAGAGTTATTGATGACCTTAGCAGCCCTGTACACATACTCTTGCTGACTGAGGCTATCAAACACCAACTGGAAATAATCTTTTGAAGCCTTAAAGGACTCGGGTAAACGACTTCGAAGGTAGGCGTTCTCTTGTGCCAGCTCCTTGTTTATCTGACGTAGCATCAGATATTCTGCACCCTCACTAAAAGTGCCATACATTCCAGCACTTACACGATTGGATGAGGAGAGAAAAACAGAACGTTGGTAGGCGTTATAGTTAACAACAAAAAGGATGGAAATCAATTCAATAATCACAAACAGAATAACAAAATGGTGCTTGATGATAAAACGAATAAAATTTCTCATTATCCTTTAAGGTGTTTCCATGTATATTAAAAATAGCTGCCTCAGAAACATTCTCTAAGGCAGCATTTATCTTGGTATATTATTTAATCAAATAAGGCAATACGCGATGACGATTTTTCAACGCAATGCCTGTACCACGAGCCACAGCGTGCAATGGATCTTCAGCGATGTGAAATGGAATATTAATCTTATCCGACAAACGCTTATCTAATCCGCGCAATAAAGCACCTCCACCAGCTAAGAAAATACCGTTCTTCACGATATCGCTATACAACTCAGGTGGTGTTTGCTCCAAGGCTGAAAGAACTGCTGTTTCAATCTTCGAAATGGACTTCTCTAAACAGTGAGAGATCTCTTGATACGAAACAGGTACTTCAATTGGTAAAGCAGTCATTTGGTTAGGCCCACGAACAATAAAATCAACTGGTGGCTCTTCCAATTCAGGCAAGGCCGAACCTACTTCAATTTTTATGTTCTCAGCCGTACGCTCGCCCACCTTAATGTTGTGCTGACGACGCATGTACTCCATAATGTCGGCTGTTAAATCATCACCGGCAATGCGAATGGATTTATTCGTAACAATACCACCCAGTGAAATAACCGCAATCTCTGTAGTACCACCACCTATATCAACCACCATATTTCCTTCCGGTGCTTCCACATCCAATCCAATACCCAAGGCTGCTGCCATTGGTTCGTAAATCATGTGAACCTCGCGACCACCAGCATGCTCCGATGAATCGCGTACCGCACGTATCTCAACCTCGGTACTTCCCGAAGGAATACAAATAACCATGGTTAATGAGGGCGTAAACATTTTTGATTTCTTATTAATCATCTTGATCATGCCCCTGATCATTTGCTCGGCCGCGTTAAAGTCGGCAATTACACCGTCGCGCAATGGGCGAATGGTATAGATATTATCATGTGTTTTACCATGCATCTGGCGAGCACGCTCACCTATAGCTTCCAGCTTGTCGGTTTTACGGTTCAGCGCAACAATCGATGGCTCATCCACAACAATCTTGTCGGCATGGATAATGATTGTATTGGCTGTCCCCAAATCAATGGCTATTTCTTGCGATAAGAACGAAAATAATCCCATTCAATTAATTTTTTAGTGTTTAAAATGTCTTTTACCTGTAAAGATCATAGCCATATCGAACTCGTTACAAGCTTCAATAACTTCATCATCACGTATACTACCACCTGGCTCAACAATGTATTTTACGCCGTACTCATTGGCAGCTTCAATACTGTCGCGGAATGGGAAGAAAGCATCTGAAATAACAACAGACTCTTTAATATCAAGTCCTTCTTTCAGATTAAAACGCGGAATAGTCAAATGACGAAGACTATCCAAACGGTTTGGCTGACCCATGCCGGCACCTGTTAACCAGAACGCTCCATCCGCATTTTCAGTGACAATAGCAATGGCATTACTCTTCAAATGCTTACAAGCGGTAATCCCAAATTTAGCTAAATTCATTTTATTATCAGCAAATTGTCGGGTAGTAACTGTTTTAAATTCTGAATCAACACCTTCATCTTCGTCCTGAACAAGGATACCACCACTTACCGAGCGAATCAACTTTTCACCCGTAATGGCATCTTTAATAGGCGTTTCCAATACGCGCAAATTCTTTTTCTTTCCAAAAACAGCCAATGCTTCTTCGGTATATTCAGGGGCAATAATAATTTCAACAAATCGCTTGGCAAACCACTCGGCAATCTCGCCCGTTACCTTTGAGGTGAAACAGATAATGCCACCAAAGGCACTAATTGGATCGCCTGCCCAAGCCATTTCAAGCGCCTTAAGTGTATCGTCGGCCACGGCTAAACCACATGGGTTAAGGTGTTTTACAACCGATACGGCAACTTTATTCTCAATGTGTGTTACCGAATGGTAAGCATCGCTGGCAGCTTTCCAGGCTGCATCGGCATCCAACATGTTGTTATACGAAAGTGCTTTACCCTGCAACACATTGGCATTGGCCAGGCTAGCACCATTCTTGGTATTAGAAAATTTATATACGGTCGCTTTCTGGTGTGGATTCTCACCATAACGTAATACTTCACCATCGTTCAAGCTAATGCGCTCCATGTCTTCCTTATCTTTATTGAAGAAGTTAGAGATAGCCGAATCGTAGTGTGAAGAAACACCAAAGGCAGCTGCTGCAAATTTGAAACGGTCTTCCAAATCAGACTCGCCATTTTTCTCTTTCAAGATGGTAAGCAGGTCAGCATACTGATCTTTCGATGGTACGATAATCACATCCTTGTAGTTTTTAGCAGCCCCACGAATTAATGAAATACCACCTATATCAATCTTCTCGATGATATCCTGAAGAGGTGCTCCTGAAGCAACGGTTGCTTCAAAAGGATAAAGGTCAACAATGATTAAGTCAATTTCCGGAATATCGTATTCGGCCAATTGCTTTAAATCATCCTCGTTATCGCGACGTGCTAATATGCCACCAAATACTTTTGGATGCAATGTTTTAACCCGACCACCTAGTATAGATGGGTAGCTCGTTAAATCTTCAACGCGCTCGCAAGGCACATCTAAGCCTTCGATAAAAGCCTGAGTTCCACCAGTTGAATAAATGGTTACCCCTTGCTCGTGAAGCGTTTTAATGATTTCATCTAAACCGTCCTTATGAAAGACAGATACCAATGCCGATTTGACCTTTTTTACCGTATTCATTTATATTCAATTAGTTCTTTTCGCAAAAATAACAAAATAAGGACAGTTAAACCATAATATTATTCACAATTCATCAACAGATTGGGGAATAACTTGGGGAGTGGCTAATGTATACACATTTAAAAGCAAAATCTACCTCATCCCGGCCTTCTCCTCAAGGAGAAGGTGTCTGCACTTCTTGAGAAAAGCACAAGGCCGATCATTGTATTTTTGGGGATCCAACCCGCTATTAACATAAACTCCGTATTCAACCCAAAAATCTTCCAAATAGCTCACTTCCTCTCCATTTGGAGAGGATTGAGGTGAGGAGGAAAATCAAAAACTTTACAAAAATTATTTAAACGCCTAACTTAAAGTATCAAAACAACATCTTTATGTCACAGGAAAACTTTGATAACTTGTACTATGGGGCGTCTCAAGAGATTAAGA